>CALZFY010000017.1:0-32447 GCA_945786935.1 uncultured Lachnoclostridium sp. | reverse complement strand
GAGAGCATCTGCCTTACAAGCAGAGGGTCACAGGTTCGAGCCCTGTAGGCCCCATACCAATTTAAAAAGGACATGGCGAGATAGCTCAGTTGGCTAGAGCATACGGTTCATACCCGTAGTGTCGAGGGTTCGAATCCCCCTCTCGCTATTACTTATTAAACGGAAGTTTGATAAGGCATTATGGGGTCTTAGCTCAGCTGGGAGAGCATCTGCCTTACAAGCAGAGGGTCACAGGTTCGAGCCCTGTAGGCCCCATACCAATTTAAAAAGGACATGGCGAGATAGCTCAGTTGGCTAGAGCATACGGTTCATACCCGTAGTGTCGAGGGTTCGAATCCCCCTCTCGCTATTATTGTAAAAGAAATGCAGATGCATTTCTTTTTTTGTTGTGTAGAAATTTCTTTTATCCTGTGTTATACTAAAAGACAATGTATTTATATCTGCTCAGAGCATAGCACCTTGGCGGTCGGATCTGAACAGATAGTTGAATTTCTTAAAATAGTTGTGTTTATGAAAGATAGATCGGGAGGAATTTTAAGATGAAACAGATCAGCAGTTTACTGGAGGGACTGGAATATGAACTCTTACAGGGAAGTCTGGAGGGTGAAATCAGTGAACTCATTTATGATACAAGAAAAGTAACAAAGGATTCCATGTTTGTGTGCATTCAGGGCACTGCATTTGACAGTCACGATAAAGCTGGGGAAATTGCAGAGGCAGGGGCAAAGGTCCTGGTTGTCAGCAGGGAAGTGGAAGCGCCGCAGGATGTGACGGTCGTAAAAGTAGCAGATACCCGCTATGCATTATCTTTGATTTCTGCAGCATACTTTGATCATCCTGCAAAGACCCTGAAGGTCATCGGTATTACCGGTACCAAAGGAAAAACGACCACAACCTTTATGATCAAGTCCATTCTGGAGCATGCAGGCTACAAGGTAGGACTTATCGGAACCATCGAGACCATCATTGGGGATGAACACATTCCTGCCAACAATACCACGCCGGAATCCTACATTGTACAGGAATATTTTGCAAGGATGGTTGCAGCAGGATGTCAGATCTGTGTCATGGAAGTGTCTTCTCAGGGCCTGATGATGCATCGGACCGCAGGCATTCCGTTTGAGATCGGAATCTTTACCAACCTGGCACCGGATCACATTGGACCAAATGAGCATGCAAGCTTTGAAGAATATGCAGCCTGCAAGGGAATGCTGTTTAAACAGTGCAAAGTAGGAATTGCCAATGTGGATGACGAAAACTTTGACCTGGTGATGAAGGGACACACCTGTGCCCTGGAAACCATCGGTTTTTCCAAAAAAGCAGATCTTCGTGCAAGTAATGTGAAGCTGGTAGGAAGACCGGGATATTTGGGAGTGACCTATGACCTTAGCGGTCTTTTGAATTTCCCGGTGGAGATCGATATCCCGGGCAAATTCAGTGTGTATAATTCACTGGTTGCCATTGCGGTGTGCAGACATTTTGATATTCAAAAAGAAGACATTCTGGAAGCGTTAAAGGCTGCAAAGGCAAAGGGGCGTATTGAACAGGTGAAGGTATCCGATGACTTTATGCTGCTGATTGACTATGCACACAATGCCATGAGTCTTGAGAGCCTCTTATCTACCTTAAAGGAATATCACCCAAGCCGTCTGGTCTGCCTTTTTGGATGCGGTGGCAACAGATCGAAGCTTCGCCGTTATGAAATGGGTGAGGTGTCCGGTAAAATGGCAGATCTGACCATTGTGACCAGTGATAATCCAAGATTTGAAGAACCTCAGGATATTATTGATGATATTAAGATCGGTCTTGCAAAGACAGATGGAGAATATGTGGAGATCATTGACCGTAAGGAAGCTATTAAATATGCAATCGCAAACGGCAGACCGGGAGATGTGATCGTTTTGGCCGGAAAAGGCCACGAGGACTATCAGGAGATTAAGGGCGTGAAATACCCCATGGATGAAAGAGTCCTCATTGAAGAAGTATTACAGGAGCTTGGCTGGAAGTAATGATGGCAAACTATGCAGGAGTGATCGTAGACATTTCCCTGGAAAAACTGGATAGAGTATTCGACTACAGAATTCCTGCACATCTGCAAGGGCAGATCCACCCGGGTACTCCGGTATGGGTTCCCTTTGGCATGGGAAACAGACAGATCAAAGGCTTTGTGCTAAGTGTCTCGGACACCTGTAGTTACGAGGAAGATAAAGTTAAGGATATTATAGATGTCTGTAAAGGAGCCGTTCCTGTGGAGGGGCAGCTGATTGAACTGGCAGAATGGATGAGAACCCGGTATGGATGTACCATGAACCAGGCGATGAAAACTGTGATCCCCGTGAAGAACAGGGTGAAAGAGCAGACAGTTGTTTACGTATCCCTGATTGTATCGAAGGAAGCTGTTTCCTGTTACATGGAAACTCATAAGCGGTGCAAGGCAAGAATCCGGGTACTGGAGATCTTATCAGCTCAGGGAACCATGGAACGGGAAGAACTGTTACAGAGAGCCGGAACGGCTACTTCTACCTTAAAAGAACTGGAAGCAGAAGGACTGGTCGCTCAGGAATATAAGACTCTTTACCGGCTTCCTAAAATCGCAGAGGAAAATAGAAAAGATATTTCTTTGAATGATGCGCAGAAGGCTGCTTTGGAAACCTTTCAAAAGGATTTTACAGCGGGAAAGTATCAGACCTACCTTCTTCATGGAGTCACCGGCAGCGGTAAGACAGAAGTTTATATGGGAATGCTGGAAACTGTACTGGCAGCCGGAAAACAGGCAATCGTGCTGATTCCGGAAATTGCACTGACTTATCAGACTGTGATGCGCTTTTACAGCCGTTTTGGAGAAAAGGTGTCAGTCATCCACTCCAAAATGTCAGCAGGAGAGCGGTTCGATCAGATGGAACGGGCAAAAAAAGGAGAAATTACCGTGATGATCGGTCCAAGATCTGCAATATTTACTCCTTTTTCCAATTTGGGAATTGTCGTGATTGATGAGGAACATGAGGGAAGCTATCAGAGTGAGACCATACCGAAATACCAGGCAAAAGAGGTGGCCGGGAAGCGCTGCCTTATGAGTGGGGCCAGTCTGGTGCTTGGAAGTGCCACCCCTTCGGTTGAGTCCTATTATCAGGCAGCCAATGGAAACTATCAGCTTTTAAAGCTTCCAAACCGGGTGGGAGATTCTCGCCCTGTCAATGTGGAAGTTGTAGATTTAAGAGAAGAATTAAAAACAGGAAACCGCTCGGTTCTTAGCCGTTCCCTGAAAGAAAAAATGAGGGAAGCACTGGGAAAAAAAGAGCAGATCATGCTGTTTTTAAATAGAAGAGGACATACCGGTTTTATTTCCTGCAGAAGCTGTGGGAGGGTACTAAAATGTCCTCACTGTGATGTGTCTTTGACCCTTCATAAGGATCAGAGGCTTCGATGTCACTATTGCGGGTATGAGAGGCCTTCGGTGAAGCTTTGCCCCAGCTGTGGCTCTCCCTATATCGGAGGCTTCAGGGCAGGAACCCAGGCCATAGAAGAAATCGTACAGAAGGAATTTCCGGAGGCGGTGATCCTTCGGATGGATATGGACACTACCCGCAAAAAGGGAAGTTATGAGAAAATTTTAGAGAGCTTTTCAAAAAAAGAGGCCGATATCCTGATCGGTACCCAGATGATCGTGAAGGGACATGATTTCCCGGCGGTCACCGTAGTGGGAGTCCTTTTAGCAGATTTGTCCCTTCATGCTTCAGATTATATGGCAGCGGAACGGACCTTTCAGCTTCTGACTCAGGCCGTGGGAAGAGCGGGAAGAGGAAATTTACCGGGCAATGCTCTGATTCAGACCTATCAGCCGGAGCATTACGCAGTGCAGGAGGCAGCCAGACAGAATTATGAAGGCTTTTACCAGCTGGAAATTGCCTATCGAGAGCTTTTATCCTACCCGCCGATGTCGGGAATGATGGCAATGCTTTTGCAGTCCGTGGATGAAGAGCTTTTGGATAAAGAGGCAGAAAGAATCAGGGAGGCAATCCTTAAGATGGATATTCCGTTGCTTCGCCTTACCGGCCCTGCACCGGCTTCGATCTCCAAAATCAGTGATCTGTACCGCAGGGTGATTTATTTAAAACATGAAGATCCCAACATTTTATACAGGGTTCGGGATATGGTAGAAAACGCAGTGAAATTAAAAAAAATAAATGAGAAAATCAGAGTAGACTTTAGTGAAAGTCCATAACTGTTTCCAAGCAAACTATTTGTGCTGCATATGCTGCATGGATTTTTGCTCGTATCCGGAAGGTACTGAACAGATACGAAAATGAACAGATATTATATCAGGAGGAGTAAAAATGGCATTAAGAAAAATGAGAATTATGGGCGAGGATGATTGCCTTAGAGAAACCTGCAGAGAAGTAAAAGAAGTAACACCAAAGATCGTACAGCTGATCGATGACATGTTAGATACCATGTACGATCAGGCCGGGGTAGGTCTTGCAGCACCACAGGTCGGAGTCTTAAAAAGAATCGTGGTCATCGATGTGGGAGAAGGCCCTATCGTCATGATCAATCCTAAGATTCTTGAGACCTCCGGAAGCCAGACAGGCAGCGAAGGCTGCTTAAGCGTACCGGGCAAAAACGGTACCGTTACAAGACCCATGTATGTAAAAGCAGAATTTTACAATGAAGCTATGGAAAAATGTATCATTGAAGGCGAAGAACTCCTTGCCAGAGCCATCTGTCACGAGCTGGATCATCTGGAAGGAAAATTGTATGTGGATCTGGTAGAAGGAAAACTCCGTGACAATGAACTGGACGGATATGGTGAAGAAGAGGAGCAGGAAGATTAATGAAAGTTATTTTTATGGGAACTCCGGACTTTTCGACAGGAGTACTGGAGAGTATCATCGAAGCAGGGCATGAAGTGACTGCGGTTGTAACTCAGCCGGACAAACCAAAGGGCAGAGGACATGAAATGCAGTTTACACCGGTAAAAGAGGTTGCCTTAAAGCACGGTCTTAAGGTGCTTCAGCCGAAAAAGATCAGAGATCCGGAAGTGGTAGCAGAGCTTACAAAGATTCCGGCAGATATCTGTGTAGTTGTTGCTTTTGGTCAGATTATTCCAAAAAGCATTCTGGAAATGAAAAAGTACGGATGTATCAATGTACACGCATCCTTACTTCCGGCTTACCGTGGTGCAGCGCCTATCCAGTGGGCTGTAGTGGATGGCCTGAAGGAAACCGGTGTCACCATCATGCAGATGGATGAGGGACTGGATACCGGAGATATGCTGACGAAGGTGGTCGTTCCATTGGATCAGGATGAGACCGGCGGTTCTTTATTTGACAAATTAAGTGTGGCAGGGGCAAAGCTTTGCGTGGAAACCATGGAACTCATCGAAAAAGGTGAAGTAACCCCCAAAAAACAGGGAGAAACGACCACAGCCTACGCAAAAATGATTACCAAGGAGCTTGGAAAGATTGATTTTTCCAAGTCTGCAGTGGAAATTGAGCGATTGATTCGGGGCTTTAATCCATGGCCAAGTGCTTATACAAAGCTTGGAAATAAAACTTTAAAAATCTGGGCAGCAGATGTTTTAGAGGATGAATATGAGGGAGCATTTGGAGAAATCATAAAAGTATCCAAAAATGAGATTCTTGTAAAGACCGGCAAGGGAACTCTTAGTCTTAGAGAGATTCAGCTGGAAGGTAAAAAGCGCATGGCAGCCGATGCCTTTTTACGGGGATATCCGTTAGAGAGTGGAGTACTGCTTGGTTAAGGAGGAAACAATATGCCATTTTTTTATTATGATTCAACTTATGTATTAGTATTGATCGGTGCCATCATTTCCATGATCGCATCTGCAAGAGTAAAATCAACCTATGCAAAATACGGAAAGGTAAGGAGCCACAGCGGAATGACCGCCACAGATGCGGCAAGAATGATCCTGGACAATGCAGGACTTCGCCATGTGCGCATTGAGCGGGTTTCCGGAGATCTGACGGATCATTACAGTCCGAAGGAGCAGGTTTTGAGACTTTCCGATACGACCATCAATTCCGGCAGTATTGCAGCCATCGGCGTTGCAGCCCATGAATGTGGTCATGCCATTCAGCATTCCCAGCATTATGCACCGTTAAGTATCAGAAATGCCATTGTTCCCGTGGTCAATTTAGGGAGTACCCTTTCCTGGCCAATGATCCTCTTAGGTCTGATTTTTGGTTTTACAGGATTTTTTAAAGTGGGGATCCTTTTGTTTTCCTTCAGTCTGATCTTCCAGATCATTACGCTGCCGGTGGAATTTAACGCATCCTCCAGAGCAATTGCAATTCTGGAAAACTCCGGAATGCTTTACGAGGACGAGTTAAAGGGTGCAAGAAAAGTTCTTTCTGCGGCAGCCATGACTTATGTGGCAGCAGTTGTGGCAACCCTTTTGTCACTGCTTCGTCTGATCATTTTATTCGGGGGAAGAAGAAATAATGACTAACTCTTTTTCAGCCAGGGAGATGGCATTGGAAATTTTACTGGATGTGGAAAAAAACGGTGCCTATCCCAATGTACTGTTAAAACAGACCTTGGATAAATATATTTATATGGAAAAAAAAGAGAGAGCTTTCCTGACACGTTTGGTAGAAGGAACAGTGGAGAGAAAGCTGACTCTGGATTATTATATTGACAATGTGTCAAAAACGCCTGTCAGAAAGATGAAGCCGGTGATCCGCACAGTTATGCGTATGGGTGCGTATCAGATTCTGTTCATGGATGGAATTCCGGACAGTGCAGCCTGTAATGAGTCTGTAAAGCTGGCCGGAAAAAAAGGATTCCATACGTTAAAAGGCTTTGTAAACGGAGTCCTTCGTAATCTGTCCCGGGGAAAGGCTGAGATTTCTTTGCCGGATGAAAAAAAGGAGCCGGTAAGGGCAATGTCCGTTCGTTATTCTGTGCCGGAATGGCTGGTAGAAAAGGTCATGGAAGATTACGGAAGCGATACGGCAAAAGCTATGTTTTCATCTCTCTACGAAAAAGAAAATGTGACCACCATCCGTGTGAATAACAGTCATATTTCTACAGAAGAGTGTGGAAAACTTCTGGAAGAGGAAGGTGTACAGGTAAAAAGAGCACCTTATGTGGAAAATGCACTGGAAATCTCGGGGTATGATTCTTTGGGAATGCTGGAAAGCTTTCGCAAAGGATATTTCCAGGTTCAGGATGTAAGCTCCATGCTGGTAGGCCTGGCAGCAGCTCCAAAGGAAGGAGACCAGGTGTTGGATATCTGTGCGGCACCGGGGGGAAAGAGTATCCATGCGGCAGATCTTTTAAGAGGAACCGGTCATGTGGAAGCAAGAGATCTGACAGCACAGAAGGTACGTCTGATCGAGGAAAACAAAGCACGCTGCGGATTTGAAAACCTGACAGTCAGATGTATGGATGCCTGTGTACCCGATGAGGATTCCAAAGAAAAATTTGACATTGTCATTGCAGATCTTCCATGCTCCGGACTTGGAATCATCCGAAAAAAAAGTGACATTAAATACCGGATGGATGAAAAACAGATCCATGAACTGGTGCAGCTGCAAAGAACCATACTTCAGAATGCAGTTACCTATGTAAAAGCAGGTGGAACTCTTGTTTACAGCACCTGTACCATTACAAAAGAGGAAAATGATCAGCAGGTGGACTGGATCTTAGAACATCTGCCGCTGAAACTGGTGTCTTTACAGGGCTGTATCGATGAAGAGCTTTTGAAAAATGCCACCAGGGAGGGGACCTTGCAGCTTCTTCCGGGCAGAGAAAAGTCCGATGGATTCTTCCTTGCAAAATATACAAAAATATAACTATAAAAATATTGTAACTGTTCAGAGCCAACCTCCAAAATGCTTTGCATTTCGTCGGTGTGGCGTATCCGCCAAATAAAATTTCAAAAACAGTATTAAAAATGCAAGCATTTTACACCTGTTTTATGAAATTTTGCTTGGCTCTGAACAGTTACAAAATATTGAGACTATTATGAAAAAAGATATCAAATCATTGAATTTAGATCAGCTGACAGAGGAAATGCTGGGTCTTGGAGAAAAGAAATTCCGTGCAAAGCAGATTTACTCCTGGATTCATGAAAAACTGGTGGATTCCTTCGACGAGATGACGAATCTGTCAAAGAATCTCAGAGATCAGCTGAATGAAAATTATACATTAAACGGTCTGGAAGCTGTGGCAGTACAGACTTCAAAAATTGATGGGACCCAGAAGTATCTTTTCAGACTCGCGGATGGCCATGTGGTGGAAAGTGTTCTGATGAGATACCATCATGGAAATTCTGTCTGCATTTCCTCTCAGGTGGGATGTCAGATGGGCTGCCGCTTCTGTGCCTCTACCATTGGGGGAAAGGTGAGAAACTTAGAGCCTTCCGAAATGCTGGGACAGATTTACAAAATCCAGAGACTTACCGGAGAGCGTGTCCACAATGTGGTAGTCATGGGAACCGGAGAACCTTTGGATAACTATGAAAATCTGCTGCAGTTTATCAGAATGCTGACAGACGAACATGGCCTTCATATCAGCCAGAGAAACCTGACGGTTTCTACCTGTGGTATTGTGCCAAAGATCAGGGAGCTTGCAGAAGAAAAGCTGCAGATCACACTGGCACTTTCCCTTCATGCAGCAACCCAGGAAAAGAGAAAACAGCTGATGCCTGTTGCCAATAAATACGGACTTGAGGAGGTTCTTGGAGCCTGCAGGGAGTATTATGAAAAGACCGGCAGAAGGATCACATTTGAATACAGTCTGGTCGCAGGGGTCAATGACAATGAAAGGGACGCAAAAGAACTCATTGGTCTCCTTGGAAAATTCCCCTGCCATGTCAATCTTATTCCGGTCAATCCTATCAAAGAACGGGATTTTGTACAGCCGGATCGCACAAAATGCCAGGCATTTCGAAATATGCTTGAAAAAAACGGGATAAATGCTACTATAAGGAGAGAAATGGGCCGTGACATCGATGGTGCCTGCGGTCAGCTTCGAAAAAGCTATATAGATGAGGAGAAAGGAGAGAGTGAATGTTAAGTTCATATGCCATGACGGATGTGGGTAAAACCAGAGCAGTGAATCAGGATTATGTGTTTTCCTGTCTGGAACCCATCGGAAACCTGCCAAATCTGTTTATCGTAGCAGACGGCATGGGTGGACATCAGGCAGGAGATTTTGCTTCCTCCTATAGTGTGAAGAAATTTCTGGAATCGGTATCCTTAAGCCTACAGAAAAATCCGCATAAAATATTTGAAGATGCGATTCGTTATGCCAATCGCGAACTGATTGAAAAATCAAAGGAAAACCCGGCATTAAAAGGAATGGGTACTACCATGGTAGCACTTACCATTGTGGGAGAAAAGGCCTATGTGGCCAATGTAGGGGACAGCAGACTGTATCTTCTGGAAGATGAACTTGTGCAGATCACCGAGGACCATTCCCTGGTACAGGAGATGGTAAAGCTTGGAGAATTAAGCCGGGAAGGAGCAAGGATCCATCCGGATAAAAACATCATTACAAGAGCTGTAGGTGCAGGACGGGATGTTCATGCAGATGCATTTGAATTTCCACTGTCTAAAAAAAGCAGGATTCTCATGTGTTCGGACGGCCTTAGCAATATGGTGGAAGATGCACAGCTGTCACAGCTGCTTAGAAGTGGGAAAACCCCGGAAAAGATTGGAAGGAAACTAATCGAAACAGCAAATAAAAACGGTGGAAAAGATAACATTGCAGTAATCGTCATTGATTGCAGTTGCCGGGAAACATTTAATTCAAATTCAGGTGAGGTATAAAATATGTTGAAGTCAGGAATGATTATTGGAAACAGATATGAGATTCTGGGTAAGATCGGCTCCGGCGGAATGTCTGTGGTATATAAAGGAAAAGATCAGAAACTGAATCGTTATGTGGCGATCAAGGTTTTAAAAAGAGAATATCGCGAGGATAAAAATTTTGTCCGTAAATTCAGGGAAGAAGCTCAGGCGGCAGCCTGCCTTGCCCACCCTAACATTGTGAATGTGTATGATGTGGGGGATGAACAGGGAATCCATTACATTGTTATGGAGCTGGTAGAGGGAATTACCCTGAAAAATTATATTGAAAGAAAGGGTAAGCTGACCATTAAGGAAGCTACCAGTATCGCAATCCAGGTTTCCATGGGTCTTGAGATTGCCCATAATAATGATATTGTACACCGGGATATCAAACCTCAGAACATTATGATCTCCAAGGACGGTAAGGTAAAAGTCATGGACTTTGGGATTGCCAAGGCAGCAACCTCCGATACCATTGCATCTACTGCCATGGGTTCCGTACATTATACTTCTCCGGAGCAGGCAAGAGGCGGCTACAGTGATGCAAAAAGTGACATTTATTCTCTGGGTATCGTCATGTATGAAATGGTTACAGGAAGGGTACCGTTTGACGGAGAAACTACTGTAGCTGTGGCTGTGAAGCATCTTCAGGACGAGATGCCTTCGCCGAGACTGTATTGTCCGGAATTGCCGGTGAGCCTGGAACAGATCATCTTAAAATGTACAGAGAAGATCGCAGCAAAACGTTATGGCAATATGGCAGAGCTCATTACTGACCTAAAACAGTCGCTGCAGACACCGGACGAGGATTTTATCAAGCATGTAGATATTGATGAAGCGGCAAAAACTGTGATGATCAGCAGAGAAGATCTTTCAAAAATCAAGAAAGAGACAGGCAGAATTCAGCTTCCTAAGTCAGAGAAAGAAGATTATAGCTTCTTTAACGATGATGATGACGATGATTATGATCGTGACGATGATGACGACGATGATGATTATGACCGTGATGATGAAGATGATGATTACGACTACGATGATGATGAATATGAAGATGACGACGATGACGATGATGACGATGATGAAATGGATCCCCGTCTGGAAAAAATCATGACTATCGGTGGAATTGCAGCAGCTGTGATCATTCTCATCATGATCGTCATGCTGGCAGGAAAGATCCTCGGATTTGGATTCTTCTCAGGAAAAGGCGATAAGGAGGATTCCAAACAGAATGAGCAGCAGGCAGAAGAAACTGTAGAAATGATCGACATCCGCGGAAAGTCCTACGATGATGCGAAAACCGCATTGAACCAGCTGGGACTTGGTATTGAATCCGCCGGAAGTGAAGAGACCGACGAATATGAAGAAGGTCAGATCATTAAGCAGAGTGTGGATGCCGGTACAGTGGTAGAAAAAAATACCACTATTAAGGTCATTGTAGCAGTGAAAGAAATCGAGATGGTGAAGATTCCGGATGTGACAGGACAGTCTAAGGAGGATGCGATCTATCGTTTGGAACAGGAAGGATTCCGTGTAGATTATACAGAAACTTTCCATGATACCGTAAAAGCAGGAAAGGTTGTGAAGACTTCTCCGGATGCCGGTACAGAGCAGGAAAAAGGAACTACCGTTTACCTTACCATCAGCAAGGGTCCGGATAAAAAAATGACAACCGTGCCGAAGGTGGTAGGAACAACCAAGGAAAATGCCCAGACAGCACTGAAAAATGCAAAACTGGAAGTTGGAAGCATCAAAGAAGAGTATAGTGACAGCGTCGCAGCAGGCAATGTCATCAGCCAGAGTCCATCTGCGGATTCTTCTGTAGAAGAAGGGGTGACCGTTGATCTGGTTGTAAGTAAAGGACCAAGCAAAGTGACTATTCCGGATCTCTGGGGAAATCCAAAAACCAGAGCAGTGGAAAAATTGACTGCGCTGGGTCTTAGTGTGGAAGTTTATGAAGAATATAGTAGTGAAGCAGTAGGCAGAGTATTTAAGATCTCACCGGCAGAAGGTGAAAAAGTTGAACCGGGTTCTGTTGTAAAGATTTATCTTAGCAAAGGAGAAGAACCGGCAGCAACTTATAAATTCAGCAAATCTGTAGCGGCTCCGTCTGACCTTAAGGAAGGAACCCAGTTTACGGTTACTTTAAAGGATCCAAATGGTAACGAAATTTCCAAGGATACGAAGAGTGCAGGTGAAACTGCAACAGTCAGTGTAAGCGGAAAGAGTTTCTCTTCCGGTACGGTGGTTGTATCCTATACAAATTCAAGCGATACTGCAGTACAGAACTCCGAAGCAGTTTCATTTACTAAGGAATAAGTATTGATGCAGGGAAAGATAATCAAAGGAATTGCCGGTTTTTACTATGTACAGACAAAAACCGGACTATATGAATGTAAAGCAAAGGGGAGCTTCCGTAACAGGAAGCTCAAACCTATGGTAGGAGATCAGGTAGAAATTTCAGTCCTGGATGAAGAAAACAAAAAAGGAAATATGGATGAGATTCTGGAAAGAAAGAATTTTCTCATTCGTCCGGCGGTAGCCAATGTAGATCAGACACTGTTAATCTTTGCGGCTGCAAAACCGGATCCAAACTTAAACCTTCTGGATCGGTTCCTGATCATGATGGAGCAGAAAAACATTCCGGTGATCCTGGTCTTTAATAAGATTGATGCGGCAGAAGCAGAAAAACTGGAAGAGCTTGCAGGAATCTATGAGAAATGCGGTTATGAAGTTTTAAGAGTCAGCGCATTGCAGGAGGAAGGAATCTCCGGGATCAAAGAAGTGCTCCGTGGAAAGACCAGCACCGTGGCAGGTCCCTCCGGAGTAGGAAAGTCTTCCATCATTAATCTGCTTCAGTCACAGATACAGATGGAAACAGGAACCATCAGTGAAAAGATCGAGCGCGGAAAGCATACCACCAGACATTCGGAACTCATTGCCATAGCAGAAGATACGTATATATTTGATACACCGGGCTTTAGCTCTTTATATGTGACAGATATGGAAAAGGAAGAGTTAAAAAACTTTTTCCCGGAATTTGCCCCTTATGAAGAAGGCTGTAAGTTTTTAGGCTGTGTTCATATCAATGAACCGGTCTGTGGAGTAAAGCAGGCATTAAAAGAGGGAAAGATTGCCCCCAGCCGTTATGAGAACTACAAGCTTTTGTACGAAGAATTGAAAGAAAACGAAAAGAGGAAATATTCATGAGAATTTTATCGCCATCCCTTCTCTCCGCTGATTTTTGGAGAACAGGAGAACAGTTAAAGGAATTAGAGGAAGCCGGAGTAAAATGGCTCCATCTGGATGTCATGGACGGAGATTTTGTACCAAGCATTTCTTTTGGAATGCCGGTGATCAAAGCACTCAGAAAAAAAACAGATCTGTTTTTCGATGTTCATATGATGGTAACAGAGCCGGGCAGATATGTGGAAGATATGAAGGCAGCAGGAGCAGATATGATCACTGTACATGTGGAAGCATGTAAGCATCTTCACAGAACGGTACAGGCGATCAAAGCCTGTGGATTAAAGGCCGGAGTTGTATTAAATCCTGCAACACCTCTTTGCAGTCTTGATTATATTTTGGAAGACGTGGATATGGTTCTTTTGATGAGTGTCAATCCGGGCTTTGGCGGTCAGAAATATATTCCGGAAATGACTGCAAAGATCAGAGCATTAAAAGAAATGATTGACGCTAAGGGCCTTTCAATTGACATTGAAGTGGATGGCGGTGTGACACCGGACAATGTAAAGGAAATTCTGGAGGCAGGCGCCAATATAATCGTGGCAGGAAGTGCAGTATTTGGCGATCATATAACTCAGCAGGTGGAAAAATTCCACAAAGCATTTGAGGAAGTCTAATGAATTCGTGTGTGATCGTTACCGGAGGTAAACTGGATGTTTCCTTTGCCTTTGAATTTATAAAAAAAGAACAACCAAAGATCCTTATCGCAGCAGACAAAGGACTGGCCTTTTTTGAAGAGACCGGGATAGTGCCAACCCGGATCGTAGGAGATTTTGATACCCTGGGAATGGGGCTTCTGCCAAAATATGAGGCACTTGGAGTACCCATTCAGACATATGATCCTGTAAAAGACGCCACGGATACGGAAATTGCAGTAAGGCTTGCCATGGAGCTTGGTGCGGAAACGATTACTTTGTTGGGAGCAAGTAATGGCAATCGTCTGGATCATCTCTTTGGAAATGTGCTGACCATGATGCTCCCTGAAAAAGAAGGAATCCCCTGCTTTATGGTAGATCCCCATAACAGACTTCGTATTCTTACAAAGCCTTTGGAAATCAGTAAGGAAGAGCAGTATGGAAAATACATTTCCCTCGTTCCCCTGACCACAGATGTCTATGGAGTGACCCTGACAGGATTTTTATATCCTTTGTGGGATGCAAGACTGGGTGTGGAGAATTTTGGTTCCCTGGGTATTTCCAATGAACTGACGAAAGAGCATGGAAGGATCGAATTTCGAAAGGGCATCCTGCTGATGATGGAATGCAGGGACTGATGAAAATATTTAATGGAAAAATCTTTGGAATTTCCCGGTAAAACCCCTTGCAATCAAGGGGTTTTACTGTTATAATACAGCGGTATACGCAAAAAAACACGCAAAGGGGATTTCCGGAAGGGTGCCCATAGAGGTTTTTCGGAGAGAGGAAGCTTTGCGGAAGAAAAAAAACCAAAAACGGAGGATTAAAAAATGAGCGTAATTTCAATGAAACAGTTACTCGAAGCAGGTGTACATTTTGGACATCAGACAAGAAGATGGAACCCTAAAATGGCTCCTTACATCTACACAGAAAGAAATGGTATCTACATCATCGACTTACAGAAATCTGTAGGTAAAGTTGATGAAGCTTACAAAGCAATCTCTGATATCGCAGCAGATGGCGGTACAATTCTTTTTGTTGGTACAAAGAAACAGGCTCAGGACGCTATTCAGACAGAAGCTGAAAGATGCGGTATGTTCTACGTAAACGAAAGATGGTTAGGCGGTATGCTTACAAACTTCAAGACCATCCAGGGACGTATTGCAAGATTAAAAGCTATCGAAGCTATGCAGGAAGACGGAACATTTGATGTTCTTCCTAAAAAAGAAGTTATCGCATTAAAGAAAGAAATGGAAAAACTTCAGAAGAACCTTGGCGGTATCAAGGATATGAAGAAAATCCCGGATGCTATCTTCGTAGTAGATCCTAAGAAGGAAAGAATCTGTGTACAGGAAGCACACACACTTGGTATTCCACTCATCGGTATTGCTGATACAAACTGTGATCCGGAAGAATTAGATTACGTGATTCCAGGTAACGACGATGCAATCCGTGCTGTTAAATTAATCGTTGCTAAGATGGCAGATGCTGTTATCGAAGCTAACCAGGGCGAAGCAGAAGACGTAGCTTACGAAGAAGCAGAAGCAGTAGAAGAATAAGATTTATTCACGTATCAGGAGGATGAATACGATGGCTATTACAGCAGGAATGGTTAAAGAATTAAGAGAAATGACAGGCGCAGGCATGATGGACTGCAAAAAAGCTCTTACAGAAACAAATGGAGATATGGAAGCTGCTGTTGAAGTATTAAGAAAAAGCGGTGCAGCTAAAATGGAAAAGAAAGCTTCCCGTATCGCAGCTGAAGGTATCGCACGTGTTGCAAGCAATGGTAAAGACGTAGTTGTTGTAGAAGTTAACTCTGAAACAGACTTCGTTGCAAAGAACGAATTATTCCAGGGCTTTGTACAGTTAGTAGCTGATACAGCACTTACTTCCGGTTTAAACGGTGGTAAAAATGGTGAAGACGTAGAAGCACTTCTTGAAATGAATGGTCTGAAAGATGAGCTGATCGAAAAAACTGCTACAATCGGAGAAAAATTATCTGTACGTAGATTCGAAAAAATCTCCGGTGAATGTGTAGCAAGCTACCTTCATGCAGGTGGTAAGATTGGTGTAATCGTAGCAGCAGAAGGTGCAACAGGTGTTGAAGAAGCACTTACAAACGTTGCTATGCAGGTTGCAGCTATGAAACCGGAATACATCAGCAGAGCAGACATTGCTCAGGCAGAAGTAGATAAGATGAGAGAAATCATTGTTGATTCTTCATTAAACGATCCGGCTTCTCTTCCAAAACCTATTTTAAATGCTTTAATCAACAAAGCATGTACAGAAAAAGTATGGAGTGATGAAGACATCGCTATCTACGAAGAAAAGAAGAGCAATATGAACTTCTTATTCAATTTCCTTTCCAAAGAAGCAGCAGCTGCACTTGCAGCTTTAGCTATGGCTGACAAAGCAAACATCATGGAAAACAAGATTTTCAATGGTGCAGTTGAAGGCCGTGTTTCTAAACAGTTAAAAGACATCTGCTTATTAGATCAGACTTATGTAAAAGCAGAAGATGGAAAACAGACTGTTGCTGCATACCTGAAATCCGTAAACAGCGCTCTTGTAATCAAGAATGTAGTTCGTTTCGAAGTAGGCGAAGGTATGGAAAAGAAAGAAGAAAACTTTGCAGAAGAAGTTGCAAAACAGATGAACATGTAATTTTCATTTTCAGTTAAGTTAAATATGTAATTTCCATGGACCCCGGAGGTCTTGAAAATACTGAAATCTCCAGTAAAATCAAGACTTTTGGGGTTCTTTCGTTTCTTGGAAGAGAGAATAGGAAGATGCTCGCCAAGAGTCACCAAAAATCACTGAAAATCATCGGATTTGTACATTTTTTGTACACAAAATTGTACATTTTAGGATTTTTCTCCTTCAGCGAAGTATGTACAAAATCTTATAAATAATAGGTTGTGTTATTATTTTAAATTTACAAAACAAAGTGACTTTTAGCCACTTGCCACCATGGTGCATTAAATGTTGATGATAAAATCTTAGACGTAATATATTGCCATATGTGGCCATTGAATCCTGAGAGGATTCCAACATCAAAAGAAGCTTGGATCGTGTGCATAGCAGATAAGTTAGTTTCATTGCATGAAACATTTTTCAGAAGGTAGACTGTAATATGTTTTTTATCATGGAACAGAAACTGGTTTATAATATCTTTTGATAATTATTAGATATATGGTAATATATGCAATAAAGAAATCAGATTATGGGAGGTTCGATCATGTATCGGAAAAAAACGGAGGAAGATATACGATGTCCATTAGAGTATGGTATGAATCTGCTTGGGGGTAAGTGGAAATCGAGAATTGTCTGTTTGATTGGAAATAAAGGTCCTCAGAGATTTGGAGAGCTTAAATCGGATTTGGTAAACATTACAGATGGTGTGTTGGCAAATACGCTGACTGAGCTGACAGAATCCGGAATGATTGAAAAAAACAGCCATCCGGGACAGATGGCAAACGACTATTGTCTTACAGAAAAAGGGAAGTCTGTGCTGCCTCTTCTGCAGAAACTCTGCCAATGGTCCGCTCCTTATTACAAAAAAAATAATGGTATTGTCATGGGGTATTGCAAACAGTGTGAATTTTATACGGATTAGTTGGCGTTGCTTTTGTTTGTGTTGATTTTATTCTAAAAACCACAGAAACATAGGTTGAATTTATGTGGATTCTGTAGTAGAATATAATCAAGTATTGGTTGTACGTGTAAAATAAAGGCAAGAATAAGGAGTTGTAACATGAGAAGGTCAAAACGTATTGAAGTACTGGATCAAAGACCGGTAAACTTAGACGGCTATATCAATGAGTGGCCGGAGATGGGTTTTGTAGCGATGAAAAGTCCTTATGACCCGAAACCATCTATTAAGATAGAAAATGGTGTGGTTGTAGAACTGGATGGCAAAAAAAGAGAAGAATTTGATTTCATTGATCAGTTTATAGCAGATTATGCCATTAACACAGAGCGAGCAGAAAAATCTATGGCAGTATCTTCGCTGGATATTGCAAGAATGATCGTGGATATTCATGTTTCCAGAAAGGAAATTCTGGATCTGGTGACAGGTATCACACCAGCAAAGATGACAGAGGTCATGAATCATTTGAATGTTGTGGAACTGATGATGGGTATGCAGAAGATCCGTGCAAGAAAAACACCTGGAAATCAGGCACACATTACAAACTTAAAGGATGATCCGGTGCAGATTGCAGCAGATGCGGCAGAGGGGGCGCTCCGCGGATTTGCAGAGGAAGAAACTACCATGGGTGTGGCAAGATATGCACCATTGAGCTCAATCGCATTACTGATCGGTTCTCAGGTGGGACGTCCGGGTGTACTGACCCAGTGTTCCGCAGAGGAAGCTACAGAGTTAGAGCTTGGAATCAGAGGTCTTACGACCTATGCAGAGACCTTATCCGTTTATGGTACAGAAAAAGTATTTATTGATGGTGATGATACACCATACTCCAAAGCATTTTTAAATTCTGCTTATGCATCCAGAGGATTGAAGGTACGTTTTACTTCAGGAGCCGGTTCTGAAGTTCTTATGGGAAGCAGCGAAAAGAAATCCATGCTGTATCTGGAATGCCGTTGCCTTTATGCGACCAAGGGTGCAGGAAGCCAGGGTATCCAGAATGGTTCCGTAAGCTGTATCGGTGTAGCAGGAGCAGTTCCGGGCGGTATCCGTGAGGTTATGAGCGAAAACCTTGTGGCAGCCCTGTTAGGTCTGGAATGTGCATCTTCCAATGACCAGAGCTTTTCTAACTCTGATATGCGTCGTACTGCAAGAACTATGTTGCAGTTCCTTCCGGGTACAGATTTTATCTTCTCCGGCTATGCAGCAGAGCCGAATTATGACAATATGTTTGCCGGCTCTAACTTCGATGCTGAAGATTTTGACGATTATAATGTATTACAGAGAGATATGCAGGTGGATGGCGGTCTTCGTCCCGTTACAGAGGAAGATGTCATCCGTGTAAGAAGAAAAGCAGGACAGGCTGTACAGGCAGTATTTAAATACTTGGGTCTTTCTCCGATTTCTGACGAGCAGGTAGAAGCTGTTACTTATGCTCACGGAAGTCATGATACACTGGAAAGAGATGTTACTGCAGACCTGATGGCAGCAGAGGATGTTTTAAAACGCGGTATCACAGGCGTTGATATTGTAAAGGCCCTTGCAGAAACAGGATTTAAGGATGTGGCAGAAAGTGTTTTGAGTATGCTCAAACAGCGTGTGGTTGGTGACTATATGCAGACTGCAGCAATTCTTGACAGAAACTTCCATGTATTATCAGGGGTGAATACACCGAATGATTACATGGGTCCCGGAACAGGTTACCGTGTAGAGGGTGAACGCTGGGAAGAAATCAAGAACATTCCACACATTATTGATCCTAAGGATATTTAGGGGGGTGCCTTATGCAGTTTAGTGAAGATTTGATCAGACAGATTACAGAAGAAATTGTCCGCCAGCTCAACGCAGGGGAGAGAGAAGAAAGCTTTAAAGGAAATTCTCTGGCCGGTAAGGATCGTATTAATGAAAAGAAAACTTCCTATAAGGATTATCCGAAGGCAAAGCAGGGAACTGATCCGAAGGAAGTAGTGATCGGTGTCGGTGCAGCTTTCCAGAGAGAGATCAAAAAGACCATTAACGGAATCCCATTGGAAGACGTTTTGAAAAATGTGAAGGCCGGTATTGAAGAAGAGGGCATGACTCCAAGAGTTGTAAAAATTCTGGACACCTCTGATGTATGCTTCATGGCTTTGGAAGCAGCAAAAATTTCCGGTTCCGGAATCGGCATTGGTATCCAGTCCAAAGGTACCACAGTCATCCATCAGAAGGATCTTTATCCGTTATCCAACCTGGAACTGTTTCCGCAGGCTCCATTGATGGATCTGGAGACCTATCGTAAGATTGGGAAGAATGCGGCAAAATATGTGAAGGGAGAGCAGGTCGTACCGGTGCCATGTACCAATGACCCGATGTCCCGTCCGAAATATCAGGTAAAGGCTGCAATCATGCATATTGCAGAGACAGAACAGTTAGACCCAGAGATGGGAATCATTGAATGGGAGGAAAGATAAATGCGTTACCCATTAGGTGAATACGAAAAAGACCGGATCACTTCCAAAACAGGAAAACGTCTGGAAGATATAACCTTAGATGAAGTATTAAAAAATCACGTAAATGCAGATGACATCAAGATTTCCAAGGAAATGTTAAGAGCCCAGGGACAGGTTGCAAAAGAAGCAGGCAATGATCCGATGGAAAAGAATTTTGAAAGAGCAGCTGAGCTGGTAGATGTTCCGGATGACGTGATCTTGAAGATGTATGACAAACTCAGACCAAATCGTTCCACAAAACTGGAACTGGTACTGATGGCAAAAGAACTTTTAGAAACTTACAATGCAAAAAACTGTGCAAAGCTTGTATTAGAAGCTGCAGAAGTTTATGAGAAAAGAGGAATTCTGCTTTGAAACTGGTTGCAGGTGTAGACATTGGCAATTCTACAACAGAAGTATGTGTCGGAGAGCTTGGAAGTGACAGACGTCTGAGCTTTTTGACCGGTGCTTCATGTCCAACGACGGGAACGAAGGGTACGGTCGTTAATATTCATGGAATCAAAAGTGCATTAAAGACCGCCATGGCTAAGGTAGGCAGAGAGGTATCGGAAATCTCACTGATCCGCTTAAATGAAGCAGCACCGGTCATTGGAGATACTGCCATGGAAACACTGACGGAGACCATTATTACGGACTCCTCCATGATCGGTCACAATCCATCTACACCTGCCGGAGCAGGTCAGGCAGTGGGCAAACTGCTTTCCATGGATCATTTGGAGAAGGCAGAGGCAGGGGTACCTTATATTTTGGTCGTGTCAAAAGCCTACCCTTACGAAACAGTGGCAAAGGCAGTGAACGAACTGGCGAAGGTTCTTACCATTACCGGTCTGATCTTACAGGCAGATGAGGCGGTTTTGGTATATAACCGTCTTGATAAAAAGCTTCCTATCATTGACGAAGTAAAATATATTGAAAAAGTCCCGGATGGAGAGCAGGCGGCCATCGAGGTTGCACTGGAAGGGCAGACTATCAGAATGCTGTCAAACCCCTATGGAATTGCAACTCTTTTGGGACTGGATGCAGAGCAGACAAAAAATGTTACCCCCATTGCCAAGAGTTTGATTGGCAAGCGCAGTGCGGTAGTGATCAAAACTCCCAATGGAAATGTGCGGGAGAATGTGCTTCCGGCAGGAGAAATCTACGTGGAAGCCGAAAAAAGTGCCGGCATCAATCTGGATGAGGGCGCTGAAAGAATCATGAAACTGATCTTGGATGCGGGAGAAATTTACGACATCAGCGGTCAGGCAGATACCAACGTGGGAAATATGTTTACCCGCATTAAGTACGGAATGAGCGATATCAGCGGAGAAATCCGTGAGGATATCAAGGTTACCGATATTCTGGCAGTGGATACTCTGGCACCGGTAAAAATTTCAGGTGCACTGGCAGGAGAGACCTGCCTGGAAAAGGCAGTGGGCATTGCCGCCATGGTAAAGACCCGGCAGCTTCCTATGCAGAAAATTGCGGAGCAGCTGGAAAAAGATTTACAGTGTAAAGTGGTAGTAGCCGGTGTAGAAGCCGTGATGGCAAGTCTTGGAGCACTTACCACACCGGGCACCAGGTTGCCGTTGGCAATTCTTGATATGGGTGGCGGTTCCACAGATGCAGCAGTCATCCATGAGGATGGCCGTGTGGAAATGACCCATCAGGCAGGTGCCGGAGAACTGGTATCCATGCTGATCCAGACAGAGCTTGGATTGGAAGACCGCCATATGGCAGAGCAGATCAAGAAATATCCTCTGGCAAAGGTGGAAAGTCTTTTCCATATGAGAATGGAAAATGGACAGATGACCTTTGTGGCAGATTCCATCGATCCAAGATTTTATGGAAGAGTTGTACTTTTATCCGAAGCAGGATTGATCCGTATGGAAAAAGATATTCCCATGGAAAAGATCGTGCAGGTGCGAAGAGAAGCAAAGAAAAAAGTATTTGTTACCAATGCATTTCGTGCATTGAAAAAAGTTGCACCGGAGCATAATCTGAAAAATATTTCCAATGTGGTATTGGTTGGCGGTTCCGCAGAGGATTTTGAAATCCCGGAGATGCTGATGGAAGAATTTGCAAATTACCGGATCGTGTGCGGCAGAGGAAATATCAGAGGTACAGAAGGACCGAGAAATGCAGTTGCAACAGGTCTGGTTCTGTCCTATATGGGAGAATGAGTATGATCGTAAAGAAACCTTCCATATTTATTTATACAAATCATCCCGATCAAAGGCTGCTTGGAGAAGTGTGTGCCGGAATCGAAGAAGAGGGTGTATTTTTCGAGGTATTTGAACGAGGTACCGGTGACATTGATGCCCTTGCCTATGAAGCAGCAAATGATTCTATGATGGGCTCAGGAATCGGGATGGATCAAAATCAGGTAGCACTTCAGATGAAGGGAATTCCAAAAGGAAAAAACGTGGAGTTTTATGAAATGCCCGATAAGGCGCAGTGCCGTAAAATTGGTGCAAACAGCGCCAGAGCAATCAAAAAGATGCCATTTAAATCATAAATATCAGAAAGGTCAGCCTATGAAAGTTTATACGAAGGGCGGAGATGCAGGGTTTACTTCTCTGTTAAATAACTCCCGGGTTTCGAAAACAGATGACAGAATTGAATTGCTGGGAACCATTGATGAACTGAACAGTCATTTGGGACTGGCAAAGGTTGTGGCAGATGATGCATTAAAAGAAGATCTTTGTACAGTACAGCGCACACTCATGAAGCTTATGGCTGGGGTAGCTTCTACTGCCTCCGGAAATTATAAGATGAGTGAAGCAGAAACAACTGTATTAGAAGAAAAAATTGACAGGATGGAAGCTTCTTTTCCAAGAACAAAAGACTTTGTTCTCTATGGCGGATGTGAGCTTTCTGCCAGACTGGATGTAGCAAGAGCCGTTGCCAGAAGAGCGGAGCGACAGTTTTGTCGTGTGGCAAAATATCATGATGTTGATCTTCAGGCACAGAAGTATCTGAATCGCCTGGCAGATTATCTGTATATCTGTGCAAGATACGCAGATCATTTTTCATGAGCAATGCCCAAATCCGGTACATTTACAAAAAGGTAAATCTTCAGAAGCCATCATTTAGAAGACCCTGAATAGATACGAAATAAGAAAAAATTCACAGATAACACAGGTGTCAGTATGAGAAACTGGTTTAAGAAAAATAAAATATTCAGCTTTATTCTGGCAACTGCATTGTCAGTATTTCTTTTGCTTATTTTTTTGTATGATTTTAGTACAATTCTTACGGTAAACGAAACAAAACGTGGATATGAAGAATTAGAAAGCACGGTACAGAATCATTTACATATCATTGATAATCGGATTGAACAGTATTTCCTGGTATTGGAAAAGGATGCGCTTTTACTTGAGGAAGAAGAACTGACTTTGGAAAGAAATCAGGAATTACTTCAGAAAATCAAAGAGCTTCCTGAAATACAATTTGACAGTCTTGGAATCACTGATGAAACAGGCAGAGCAGTGTTGTCCACGGGAGAATATGCTTTTGTAAAAAATAAGGAATACTATAAAGCTGCAATGTCCGGTGACAACTATATATTTGTAGAAAATCAGGATGAAAAAACGATTGCTGTGGTAAGTGTACCCATTTTTGATAACCAGGGAATGGTGAAAGGCGTATTGTTTGGAAAAGAACCTCTTGAAGATATGGGGTTGTTTGACCATATTTTAATAGAAGAAGAAAGAGGACATATACAGCTTTTAGATCAGGATGATAACTGTGTATGGAATATTCTGGGAAAAAAGAGAATCGGACAAATTATTGTAACATATCCTGTTTCAAACAGTGATCTGTACCTGTATGAGGGAACGGACAAGGAGTATATTAATCAGACTGTAAGATACTATCAAAAAGATATGCTTTATCTGACCATCAAATTGGTTTGTCTGTGTGCAGCCGTGATTGGCCTGTATATTTCTCATACATTAAAAGAACGCAAACGTATTGAAGCACTGTACAAAAAACTAAGTATCAGTGAAGAGGTTTATCGTGTCACAGCGGAACATAGTAATCAGTGTATCTTTACCTATGACCTGTTAACAAATCAGATTGAATTTTTGAATGATAAATATAAAGAATTCGGCTTTAGCAGCAGGTGTCTTGATGTTTCAACACTGCTGAAAGACTTTGAAAAAGAAAGTGTTGCCAATTACCATAAGCTGAGTCACCTTGTTGCTTCCGTGAAGCATCACGTTCCGGAAATGGAAAAAGAAATCCTGGTGAAGATTAATGGAGAAAATCGTTGCCTTAAGGTTCTGGTGGTCAATTTATTTGATGAAAAACAGCTGTTTTTACGTTCGCTGGGTATGATAGAGGATATCACGGAACAAAAAGAAAATGCCATGATGATGAAGAGGGAGCAGAATTTCCGTAAATCACTGTTAGCTGACTGCCTCGGTTATGTGGAATTAAATGTCAATGAAGATATGGTGTTGGAAAACTCTTTCCAGGGTGAAATTCAGGAAAAAGTCAAAGGTTCTTTTACAAAGCTGATAGAGTTCTATGTTGACAAAAAAGTACTTCCTGAATATCAGGCTGAGGTTTTACGTCAGATGTCCAGACAAACCATTAAGGATAACTTTAAAAAAGGTATCTATGAATGTGTAGTTGAGTACCAGACAAAGGAATCAGATGGAACGATTTGCTGGACTGCCTGCGATATTCGTACAAAGCAGGAAGAAGACAGGAAAGAGCTGATCGCATATTTGGTATATCGAAATATAGACGCAAAGAAAAAGGAGCAATTAAGACTTCAGGAAGAAGCATCTTTAGATGCACTTACCAAAGCTTTGAAAAGAAAAGCTGCGGCTGAAATGATCAATCGGATACTTCAAAAACCTCTGGCAGAGGGATATTGTCACGTATTTATGCTGCTGGATATGGATAACTTTAAAAAATTAAATGACACGTTAGGGCACATCACCGGAGACCAGGCATTGATTGATCTGGTGAAGACGGCAAAACAAAACTGTCGTGTCAGTGACTTGGTTTGCCGTTTAGGAGGAGATGAATTTATTGTTTTCCTTCCGGATGTTGCCAAAGAGAACGTGGCTGGTAAGGCAGAGGTTCTTTTAAAGGCGCTTAGATTTTCTTATGAAAAAGATGGAAATAAAGTATCCACCTCGGTTTCTATAGGTGTTTCTTTAGCTCCCAATCAGGGAGTAAGTTTTGATGATTTATATGCGGCAGCAGATAAAGCATTGTACAGGGCAAAGACAAGTCAGAAGGGAACTTACTGTATTTTTGAATGAAACACTTGACAGCCAGCTACAAAAAAGGTATCCTTAGTAAAGTGGTTTTGGCCATGGGATTTCACACTTTAACGGGGTGTGGCTCAGGTGGTAGAGCGCTAGACTGGGGGTCTAGAGGCCGCAAGTTCAAGTCTTGTCACTCCGATGAATGTTGAAAAAGCTAAAGAAGGTGGTGAGAGTCCGAAAGGAATCTCACCGCCTTCTTTGTTTCAGTATTTCTTATTTCACCAGACAAAATTGTAAACCGTATAGAAAAATATAGTTTACAATTGACAGCGGATATGCTATGATATCTCCGGTTAAAATGATAAAATATCAGACGGAGGTATCAAAAATGTCAACAAAATCTAAAATCACAACGAAAGATATGGCTTACATTGCCCTGTTTGCAGTCATCATAGCAATCTGCTCATGGCTGTCTGTTCCGGCAACGATTCCTTTCACTTTACAGACCTTTGGTATTTTCTTAACCGTAGGTGTACTGGGTGGAAAACGTGGAACTTTATCTGTTCTTATTTATCTGTTGTTAGGAATCATTGGAATTCCTGTGTTTTCAGGATTTACCGGAGGAGTCGGCAGACTGCTTGGAACCACAGGCGGATATATCATAGGTTTTTTACTTTCTGCAATGGTTATGTGGGCAATGGAACAGTTTTTAGGGAAGAAAAGATGGGTTCTTGCAATCTCCATGGTATTGGGGCTCATTGTATGCTATGCTTTTGGAACAATGTGGTTTATGTTTGTCTATGCCAATAGTACCGGACCGATTGGAGTGTGGACAGCATTGGGATGGTGCGTATTTCCATATATCATTCCTGACCTGATTAAGATTGCACTTGCGCTGGCGCTTTGTAAAAAGCTTGCCCAGATTATTCAGATTCATTCATAGGAGGGAAAATGACAACCAGGGAAAAACTATTAGAACTATTTGAATCTCATAAAGGCTGCTATTTTTCAGGAGAAGAAATAGCAAGGGAGCTTTGCGTTTCCAGAGCAGCAGTCTGGAAGGCAGTAAAAAGCCTTAGAAACGAAGGTTATGAGATAGATGCAGTGACAAATAAGGGTTACTGTCTTTCCACAGGGACGGACATTCTGTCCTCTTTTGGAATCCAAAAGTATTTAAGCCCTGCTTGTCAGGATATGGAGTTTGTGGTTCTTCCTACCGCAGACTCCACCAATTCTCTGGTACGTGAAAAAGCAAATCAGGAGGCTTTGGAAGGTTATACCCTCATCTCTAATGAGCAGACAAAAGGCCGGGGACGCTACGGACGCCAATTTTTTTCCCCTGAGGAAAGCGGCGTTTATCTGAGTGTTTTGCTCCGGCCTTCCGCCTGTTTGGCTTCTTTGGCACTTAAGCTTACGACTATGGCGGCAGTTGCCATGTGTGAGGCAATCGAAGAGGTGTCCGGGGAGACGGCACAGATCAAATGGGTCAATGATATTTATGTGAATGGTAAGAAGGTCTGTGGAATTTTGACGGAAGCTTCCCTGGATCTGGAAAGCGGAATGTTAGAATATGCAGTCTTAGGAGTGGGAGTGAATGTCTACCCTCCACAGGGCGGATTCCCCGAAGAACTCCTGCAGGTTGCAGGAGCAATTTTTGACTCCACCAGGGAGGATGCAAAAAATCAGCTTGTAGCTGCCTTCGCGAATCATTTTATGGAATATTACAGGTCTGATAATTCCGACTATATAGAAAAGTATCGAAGACGGAATCTTGTCATCGGGAAAACGGTGATTTTTCGGGGCAATCAACAGGAACGAAGTGTCACTGTCCGTGGAATCGATGAGCAGTGCAGGTTGATCGTACAAGACGAAAAAGGAGAAATCTCACATCTTTCCTATGGGGAAGTCGAATTTACCGGGTAGTTTCCGTCAAAGCAGGCTTTGCAGATTGGCAGATCACCTACCATTTTCTGAAAATCTTCAATGTACAGATATCCTAAGGAATCAGCGCCAATACCCTGGCAGATTTCCTCCGGCGTGTGGCTGGAGGCGATGAGCTGATGGTTGCTTGGTACATCGGTTCCGTAGTAGCATGGATGAAGAAATGGCGGGGAACTGATGCGGACATGGACTTCCTTAGCCCCTGCTTTTTTTAGCATGGTGATCAGCTTTGCAATGGTCGTTCCCCGGACAATGGAATCGTCCACAAGTACAATTCTTTTATCTTTTACAATTCCCGGAATGATATTTAATTTAATCTGTACGGCAGATTCCCGCTCTTTCTGGGTGGGCTTGATAAAGGTACGGCCCACATAGCTGTTCTTATAGAAAATCGGCTCAAAGGGGATGCCGGATTCTTTGGAATATCCTAATGCTGCGGTAAGACCGGAGTCCGGAACGCCTGCCACCAGATCGGCTTCTACCGGATGGGACTGAGCCAAAGCTCTTCCCGCACGGATCCTTGCATCGTAAATGTTGATGCCATCCATGGAAGAATCCAGTCTTGCAAAATAAATGTATTCAAAAATGCAGTGGGCATGTTCTTTTTTTAGAAGATGCTGAATACTTGTAATCTCATTTCCGGAAATGGTGATAATCTCTCCCGGTTCGATATCACGGACATAATCAGCCCCGATGGCATGAAGAGCACAGGTTTCAGAAGCAAGACAGTAGCTGCCGCCTCGCATTCCCAGACAAAGAGGCTTTAATCCCCAGGGGTCACGGACACCGATCAGCTTCTGAGGACTCATGATGATGAGTGCAAACCCACCCTTTAATTTGGCTGCGGTCTGATAAACGGCGGTTTCTATATTGGGAGCTTTGGTGCGCTCTAAAGCCACCTGATAGGTAATGATCTCCGAATCGGTAGTAGAGTGAAAAATCGCACCGTTTTGCTGGAGATTACCCTTTAATTCTTCAATATTCGTAAGGTTTCCGTTATGTACCAGAGCCAGGGTTCCCTTAAAATAATTAATGGCAATGGGCTGGGCATTTTTAGCGGTGCTTTCTCCTGTGGTAGAGTAGCGGACATGTCCAATGCCAATGTTTCCCGACAATTCAGAGAGAATTTCCGGAGTAAACACATCATTTACCAGTCCCATATCCTTATGGCAGGTCAGATTTCCCAAAGGTCCGGCAGTGTTACATACTGCAATTCCAGCAGACTCCTGTCCACGGTGCTGCAGTGCACAAAGTCCATAATAAATGGAATTTGCAACATGCTCCCCGGTATGGTCTAAGATTCCGAAGACCCCACATTCTTCCTTAGGTTTATCAAATTCAAAATCAAACATTTATTTGTCTCCTTTGTGTTAGTTTGGATTTCCACAAAAAAAGAGTGTCCGAGAGCTATGTCTCGAACACCCTTGTTCTTTTTGCATTTTACACTGCATATAATTTGAAGTCAAGAAAAATCCATTTGCGAAGCAAATTTTGCATGGATTTTTGCCTGTTACAGGAACGGAGTGAACGGTAACAGGATTTTAATAGTGGAAAAATTCTGCTGGAAAATTTTGAAAAAAAGTTGTTGACAACAAAAAATAAAGGGTGTATTATCAGCCCATGAAAAGCAAAGGCGCTTTAGGAAAACATCCTGAGGCGCCTTTTCTTTATATTACAGAAGCAGCACAAAGGCGTGCAGTGAGTTGGATTCACTGTACGCCTTTCGTTGTTTCTGAAAAAATGAGGAGGAAGAGATTATGACTCAAGAACTTAGCACAATGATTAGCGAAGCGGTGGGAACCGAAGTATTTGGTATCTGGTTCCTTATCGGCGCAGCTCTTGTATTCTTTATGCAGGCTGGTTTTGCAATGGTAGAAACAGGCTTTACAAGAGCAAAGAACGCAGGAAACATTATTATGAAGAACCTGATGGACTTCTGTATTGGTACCTGTGTATTTATTCCTTTAGGCTACGGCCTGCTGCTTGGTGAAGATATCCTTGGCGGATTCATTGGAATGCCGACTTTGGAAATCATCACAGATTATGCAAACTTTAACTGGTCAGGTTTTGTATTTAACCTGGTGTTCTGTGCCACAACAGCAACCATCGTATCCGGTGCCATGGCAGAAAGAACAAAATTTTTATCCTACTGTGTTTATTCCGCAGTGATCTCTGCAGTTGTATATCCAATTGAAGCACACTGGATCTGGGGCGGCGGCTGGTTAGCACAGATGGGCTTCCACGATTTTGCAGGTTCTGCTGCAATACATATGGTAGGTGGTTTGTCAGCACTCATCGGTGCAGCAATCTTAGGACCACGTATTGGTAAATTCACAAGAGGAAAAGACGGAAAAGTTGAAAAAGTACACGCATTCCCGGGACATAACATTGTTATCGGTGCCCTTGGTGTATTTATCCTCTGGTTTGGCTGGTATGGATTTAACGGTGCAGCGGCCACAACAGGTCCACAGCTTGCTTCTATTTTCTCAGCAACAACCATCGCTCCGGCAGTGGCAACTGTTGTATGTATGATCTTTACATGGGTACGTTATGGAAAACCTGATGTTTCCATGTGTTTAAATGCATCACTTGCAGGTCTTGTAGCTATCACAGCACCTTGTGATGTAGTAGACGGAACCGGTTCTATCATCATCGGTGCAGTAGCAGGTCTGTTAGTAGTATTTGGTGTATGGTTCTGCGACAATGTGATCCATGTAGATGACCCGGTAGGTGCAGTTGCAGTACATTTTATGAACGGTATCTGGGGTACCATCGCCGTTGGTTTATTTGCAGCACCGACAGCTCCTGAAAATACATTGGTTGGTTTATTTTACGGTGGCGGATTTAAGCTTCTTAGCATCCAGCTTATCGGTTTGGTATCCGTACTGGCATGGACTGCAGTCACCATGTTTATTGCATTCAAATTGATTGAAAAAACAATCGGCCTTCGTGTTACAGAAGAAGAGGAGATCGTAGGACTTGATTCCAAAGAACATGGCCTTGCATCTGCTTATGCAGGATTTAGCATCATGGATGTTACAGGTGGTTTGATGGAAGTCAATGAAAATACAGATCTTGGTGAAGGAGAATATGAAAAGGCTACCCAGGTACAGAAGGATGCAGCAGTCAAAGTTGCCTCCATGCCGGTAGAAGCTGACACAGGTATCTATAAGGTATCCATTGTTGCAAGACTTTCCAGATATGATAAACTCCGTAAAGCACTCAATGAGCTTGGTGTGACCGGTATGACAGCAACTCAGGTTATGGGCTGTGGTGTACAAAAGGGTGCAGGAGAGAAATATCGTGGTGTTGAAATGGATGCCACTCTTTTACCAAAGATCAAGGTAGAAGTTATCGTCAGCAAGATTCCGGTAGAAAGTGTCATTGAGGCTGCAAAGAAGGCTCTTTACACGGGACATATCGGCGATGGAAAGATTTTTGTTTACAATGTACAGCAGGTTGTGAAAGTACGTACCGGTGAGGAAGGTATGGCAGCTCTGCAGGACGTTGAATAAGAATCCTCTCAAAGAGGATTACCATAACCTCTTATCACAATAAATTTAGTGTAAGCAATACACCAGAAAATGCCCTTCCACGAAAGTGGGGGCATTTTTTGGTGTATTTTGCATTTTTTTGCGTTTTTTTGCGTTTTATGACTTGCCATATATTGGTTTTATGGTACAATGAAGTCAATTTAATAATAAGCGAAGTAGAGATTCATGCGTCAAGTGTTCGGTGGCTGGGGAGTTGCCCCGAAACGAAAAGAACCTTTGTTCTTACGATATGATCTCGCACCCGTTGCTGCAGATGAGTACATCTCATATTGTGGTGATGCACAGGCAGTACTGTTTGTGTGAGCATTATTATTATTTTAATTCACTGCATATCAATATGGAGGTGTATTTTTTATGAAAAAAATTATGCAGACTTTCTCGGATTCCCTGAAGGAATTCAAAAACATGAAGTGCCTTTGTGCGATCGGTATGTTAGGCGCTTTATCCATCATTATTAACAATTTCACAATTCAGATCGGTGATTTTTTAAAAATCGGTTTTACATCTGAATGCAATGTACTGGTGGATTGTCTTTTCGGACCGGCAGCAGGTGCCATCTTTGGTGCTGCGATGGACTTGTTGAAATTTTTCATCAAACCTACCGGACCATACTTCTGGGGCTGGACCTTTAGTGCAGCTCTTGCCGGTGTCATCATAGGATTGGGACTGTACAGGAAAAAAATCACTTTCTGGAGAATTCTGGTTGTACGACTTATTAATTCTATCGTCATTAATGTCATTCTTGGAACCTACTGGCTCCACGTGATGTATGGCAAGGCATTTTTTGCATTGATTCCTACCAGACTTTTTAAAAACATCGTGATGCTTCCCATTGAGGCATTCATTTTCTTTGCAATTTATAAAGCGGTGGAAAGAGGCGGTATTGTCCAGATGCTCCGCCAGCCTGTGGGACATATGAAGAAGAATGCTTAGGAGAATGAAAGAGACAAATATTTTTTAAAATAAGTATTGACAAAAGCTTCTAATTAGAATAATGTCTAATTAGAAGCTTTTCTAATTGCTCGTATTTCATTTTATAAAAGGAGAGATCAATAATGAGTCTAAACAGTACGATGAAGGCTTTGGCAGATCCAACCAGACGATCGATCTTAAATTATTTAAAAGATGGAAGTCTGACAGCCGGAGAAATTGCAGGCAAGTTTGATATGACAGCAGCTACGATTTCCCATCATCTGTCAATTCTGAAAAATGCGGATCTTGTGAAAGAGCAAAAGCAGAAGAATTTTATTTATTACAGTCTCAACGCTTCTATTTTAGAAGAAGTGCTTTTATGGATCAGCACGCTGAAAGGGGATAATGAAAATGACGAAAGAGCTTAAACGAACATGGATCTTAACAACAATTGTATGTCTGATTCCGATTATTGCAGGAATCATGTTGTATAATCAACTGCCTGACCAGGTCGTTACCCATTGGGATTCTGCTGGAAACCCTAATGGATGGAGCAGTAAATTATTTGGGGTGATTATTTTGCCGGGGATCCTGCTGATCATTAATATCCTTTTTCCATTTTTGTTAAGGGTTGATCCGAGATATTCAAATTTGTCTGAAAAAGTAAAGTGTCTACTTCATTGGATCATTCCCGTGGCAGAATTATTTGCATGTACGGTTACCCTGGCTTCTGCATTGGGTGTGGATATGAAGACACAGGTGTATGCACCAATCTTTTGTGGGGTCCTGTTTGTCATTATCGGCAATTATCTGCCCAAAGTATCTCAAAGCTATACCGTAGGCATTAAGCTTCCATGGACACTGGCTGACGAAGAAAACTGGAACAAAACTCACCGGTTTGCAGGATTTCTGTGGGTCATCTGTGGAATCTTAATGATCATCAGTGCATTTTTGCAGATTCGTATGATCAGCACCTTGGTTTTTCTGGCGGTGATGGTG
>CALZFY010000016.1:0-33914 GCA_945786935.1 uncultured Lachnoclostridium sp. | reverse complement strand
AAATGCTTTTTTGAACGCATGTGCTTTTGCTTCGTTTGCAATTTCTGAAATTGCGCCAGCACCATGAAATGAGGTCTGGTTTAAATTGATTCTGTTTGCCATAATGTAGTTATCCTTTCTGTAAATACTTTGTTATTATATTAACAATAAATCTGCAGAAAAGAAAGTGACAGATTCCATGAAATGTAACATTCTTAAGAATTCAGCAATGCTGTCAGCTGGTGGGGCATGGCATCCACAAGCAGTCGGGCAAGCTCCTGTGGTGTAAACTCAATTTCTCCCAGAACCCATCGGACCGTCATATAGATCGATCCCTGACAGTACATTTCCAACAGAAATCGGATATTTTTTTCGGGCCTTTTCCCTGTTTTACTCTGTATCAGATGAATATAATAAGACAGAATCAGTTCAAAATCGTGCTGGCGTAGAGAATTCTGACTGTCATAACGAAAGGCAGCCGCAAAAAATACATGCTCTTCCTCAATATAGGTAAATTTCTTTTCTAAAGCTTCATAAATCGTTTTCCCCATACCCATATGCTCAAAGGACTTATTCAGAAGAATATCAAAATACCAGTTGATCAGATCAAATTTATCCAGAAAATTCCGATAGAATGTTTGCCTGGTCACACCGCAGTTTTCAGTAATCTGCTTTACCGTAATGTTATCGACGGAAGTCGTCTTCATACATTCTTTCATGGACTGTGCGAGACGAAATTTTGTTTTTTCACTTTTGTTGGAAATAGCCATCATTAGATTCCTCCATATTATGACGTATATTATATCGGGGAAATTTTCAGAATACAAGAGTTAGAAAAAAGTAGAGGTGAGGCGTTGATGCAACGGTTTCTTGTATTGTACGGATTCCAGGTTTTTTTTCACATTTTTTAAGTAAATTGTAGAAATAAACTGGAAGTATTGACAAACTGAAACGTAAATTTTATAATGCATGTTAATTGAATACACTTTGAGTAAAGTTATGGAAGCTGGGTGTAAATCCCACACAAGGCCGTTACTGTGATTCGTGATTTTCCGGCAAATGCCACTGAGCAATTGGGAAGGCGCCAGAGAGTGTACAAAAGGTACTAGCGATAAGTCAGGATACTTGCTTTATTCTTGCCATATTTAAAATGGCAGATTCACCTCTGCGGACTCTGGAGTAATGAATTCATGAAGGAACAAAGTAACTGTTCAAAATCTTTATCTGGAATGTACTGAACAGTCACGAACGAAAGAAGCTTTAAGTCTGCATATTGTTATATGCAGACTTTTTTACGTTTTTCATTCAAGCCTTTTAGAAGTGAAATTAAAGTGTTTCAATCACAATCATATTTCATTTTACAGGAGGAAAAAAAGAATGAAAAAGAGACTTTTAAGCGTACTGCTCTGTGCAGTCATGGTTGCATCCTTAGCAGCAGGATGTGGCAAAAAGGAAGAAGCTGTGACAGAAGAACCGGCACCTGTGGAGGAAGTTACAGTAGAACCGGAAGAAGCGGAAGACGAAGAAAACTATGAAACAGGAGATGCTTCTTTAGACAACACCAGAAATCAGGATGAAATCGGTGAAAATGAACTTCTGGTAGTGAGCTTTGGAACAAGCTACAATGACAACAGACGCCTGACAGTAGGTGCCATTGAAGAAGCAATGGAAAAAGCATTTCCGGAATACTCCGTAAGAAGAGGTTTCACAAGCCAGATCATTATTGATCATGTGATGAGCCGTGATGGGGTTAAGATTGACAACGTAACAGAAGCTCTTGACCGTGCCGTTGCAAACGGTGTTAAAAATCTGGTGATTCAGCCAACACACCTGATGAATGGTATTGAATATGAAGAACTGATGGATACATTTGCAGGTTACGCAGATTCCTTCGAAAAAGTAGCAGTGGGAGAACCACTCTTAACATCAGACGATGACTTCCGAATTGTTATGGATGCAATCGTAGAAGCGACTGCTGAGTATGATGACGGCAAAACAGCAATCTGCTTTATGGGCCATGGTACACCTCATGAGGCAAATGCAGTCTATGGAAAAATGCAGGAAATGTTAAAGGAAGCAGGTCATGATAACTACTATGTGGGTACTGTAGAAGGTACTCCATCCCTGGAGGATGTATTGGCAGCAGTTGATGCCGGTGAATACAGCAAAGTAGTTCTTCGTCCATTAATGATCGTTGCCGGTGACCACGCAAACAACGATATGGCAGGTTCTGAAGACGATACATGGAAAACGGCATTCGAATCAGCCGGTTATGAAGTAACCTGTGTGGTAGAAGGTCTCGGTCAGTTAGAAGCAATCCAGAATCTTTTGGTAGAACATGCAAAGACAGCTGCTGACAGTTTGGCAAAATAACAGGATTTTATGAGGAAACAGACTTGTATGATCATACAAGTCTGTTTTCGAAAGGTAAGGATTATGGGCAATAGAGTAAAATATTTAGTGATCGCTGCAATGATGGCAGGAATCCTGGTGACAGGATGTAATAATTCCGTAAAAGAAGAGGCAGTACAGGAAACTGTGGATGAGGCAGTGGAAAAGCCGGAAGAGGTTTCTTCACAGGTGGCATCTGCTGATGAGATGACTACAAAGATTGACGTTGTAGAAGAAGGTATGGTTCCAATTCCGGGCTCTCTTATCAAAGATGGAATTTATGATGTGAAAGTGGATTCCAGTTCTTCCATGTTCAAAATTTATTCCAGTGAATTACAGGTTCAGGATGGACAGATGAATGCTGTTTTAAAGTTTGAAGGAAGCAGCTATCTGAAAGTATTTATGGGAACCGGAGAAGAGGCAGTGAAAGCTTCCGGGGAAGATTACATCCCGGCAGTAGAGGCGGAAGAGGGATTTTATACATTTACCATTCCGGTTGAGGCATTGGATCAGGGAATTGACTGTACTGCATTTAGCCGGGCAAAAGAAAAATGGTACGACAGAACATTGGTGTTCAGAGCAGATTCCCTCCCGCTGGAGGCTTTTACAGAAGAAATGATTCAGTCGGTGGAGAGTCTTGCATTAGAAGATGGAACCTATACCATTGAAGTGACTCTCGGTGGTGGCTCAGGAAAAGCACGGATAGAGTCACCAACGCAGCTTCGCATTGAGGGTGGAAAGGCTTATGCCGTAATTACATGGGGCAGTCCTAATTACGACTATATGAAGGTGAATGACGAGAAATATTTACAGACAAATACCGAAGGAAATTCTACATTTGAAATTCCCGTCAGTGCATTTGACTGGAAGCTTCAGGTGATTGCAGATACAGTTGCTATGAGCGAACCACACGAAATCGAGTATACTTTATGTTTTGATTCTTCTACATTAAGTAAAGTTGAGTAACAATGATGAAAAAAACAATTCAGAGATTATGTGTACTGTTGTTTTTATGCACATTTTTATGGGGCTGTGGAAAAGAAGAGGAAACTGCTTTTTTGGAAACACAGATCAGATGGGATGATTTGAAGCCAAACGACAGCATGGAGCTTACATATGCGCAGCAGTTTACTGTGGATTATTATGAAGGCGGCTATGCGTTGATCAATATCAAAGAAAGCGGTCATTACCTGATTGTACCTGAGGGGATGGACACGCCAACAGGCCTGCCGGAAAATATAACCATACTGAAACAACCTTTGGATCATATTTATTTGGTGGCAACCTCTGCCATGGATCTGTTCCGGGCATTGGACGGACTGGATAATATCCGGCTTTCCGGAACAGATGCGGAAGGATGGTATATCGAGGAAGCAAAGCAGGCAATGGAGGATGGAAAAATTGTCTATGCCGGAAAATACAGTGCTCCGGATTATGAACTGATTTTGTCGGAAGGATGTGATCTTGCCATTGAATCTACCATGATCTATCACACGCCTGAAGTAAAAGAACAGTTAGAAAGCTTTGGGATTCCTGTGCTTGTGGAGCGTTCCAGCTACGAAAGCCATCCACTGGCAAGACTTGAGTGGCTGAAATTATATGGGGTTTTGCTTGATAAAGAAGATGCTGCCAATCAGTATTTTGAAGAACAGGTAGACAGTATTCAGGATGTTTTAAAGGAAGAGAACACAGGAAAAACAGTGGCATTTTTTTATATCAATTCCAATGGGATCGTGAATGTACGTAAATCTTCGGATTATGTACCTAAAATGATAGAGATGGCAGGAGGGAAGTATATCCTGGAAAATGCAGGTGACGAAAATGAGCTTTCCACGATGAATATGGAAATGGAAGCCTTTTATTCGCAGGCAAGAGAAGCTGATTACTTAATCTATAACAGCACCATTGATGCAGAAATTACGACTATCCGGGAGCTTTTGGGAAAAAGTGAGCTTCTGGGAGATTTCAAAGCAGTCAAAGAGGGCAAAGTATATTGTGCCCGGAAAAATCTCTATCAGGAGAGTACCGGAGTGGGTACTTTAATAAAAGATTTTCATAAAATGCTGACAGAAGAGGAGCCGAGTCTGTCTTATCTAAAGAAGCTTCAATAAACATTACAGAGAATCAGGAGGAAGACTATGAAAGAACAAAGAATGGTGCGATATATGATTTCTTTTCTGGTGCTTTCCCTTCTTTTATGCTTCCTGTTTTTCTGGAATATGAAATCGGGAAGTGTGGATTTGTCGGTTCGGGAAATCTGGAACATCATGATCAGCGGATCTGATGGTGCAATTTCTTCTAATATCATATGGAACATTCGCCTGCCACGAATTCTTGCAGCAATGGTTCTTGGCGGTGCACTTTCCGTATCAGGATTTCTGCTTCAGACATTTTTTGCAAATCCCATTGCAGGACCGTTTGTTCTTGGGATTTCTTCCGGAGCAAAGCTGGTTGTATCATTGACAATGATTTTTCTGCTAAGTGTGGGAAAAAATATCAGTTCTGCCGGGATGATCCTGGCGGCCTTTGCAGGTGCCATGGCTTCCATGGGGTTTATTCTTCTTGTATCAAAGAAGGTCAATAAAATGTCAATGCTAGTCATCTGTGGTGTCATGATTGGATATATCTGCTCGGCAGTGACCGATTTTGTGTTGACCTTCGCAGAGGATTCCAACATTATAAACCTGCATAACTGGTCCCAGGGAAGCTTTTCAGGTATGAGCTGGGACAATGTACGGGTCATGTGCGTCGTTGTGTTTATCACACTATTGATTACATTTTTTATGTCGAAACCCATCAGTGCCTATCAAATGGGAGAAACCTATGCTCAGAATATGGGGGTTCCGATTAAAACATTTCGTATCGTATTGATTTTGCTGTCCAGTGTTTTGTCAGCCAGTGTCACAGCCTTTGCAGGCCCAATCTCCTTTGTAGGGATTGCAGTTCCTCATCTTGTGAAAAGTATGATGAAAACTGCAAAACCGATTATTGTGATTCCGGCCTGTTTTCTGGGCGGGGCAGCATTTTGCCTGTTCTGTGATCTGATTGCAAGAACGATATTTGCACCAACAGAGCTTAGTATCAGTTCGGTGACTGCAATTTTTGGAGCACCCATCGTTATCTATATGATGGTGCGGCGACAGAACAAGGCGATGTAGGCAGGTATGATGATGAATAAAGAACCTTATATTTCAACCGAGAGAATGACAGTGGGTTACCGTAAAATACCACTGATAAAAAATATAGAGTTGGATGTAAAGCCAGGTGAGATCCTGACCCTGATCGGTCCCAATGGTTCCGGAAAGTCTACGATTTTGAAGAGCATTACGAAACAGCTTTCTTTAATCAGCGGGACTGTTTATCTGGACAGGAAATCCATGAAGGAAATGAACGAACGGGAAATTTCGAAGCGAATGTCTGTGGTTCTGACGGAAAGAATCCGGGGAGAGCTGCTGACCTGTGAGGACGTGGTGAGTACCGGCAGGTATCCATATACGGGAAGACTTGGTATTTTATCAGCTCATGATAAGGAAAAAGTCAGGGAAGCGATGGAAATGGTACATGTTCTTGAACTGGCTGACAGAGATTTTTCGACGATCAGTGATGGACAAAAACAGAGAATATTGCTGGCAAGGGCTATTTGTCAGGAACCGGAAATCATCGTTTTAGATGAACCGACCTCCTTTTTGGACATCCGACATAAAATGGAGTTTTTAAAGATTATACGCAGCATGGCGAAGGAGCTTCAAAAATCTGTTGTGATGTCTCTGCATGAGATTGAACTTGCATATAAGATTTCAGATAAGATTCTCTGTGTCAGGGGGGATCATATTGAGCATTTTGGAACACCGGAAGAAATCTTTAAAAAGAAATTAATCAAAGAACTTTTTGAATTGGATGAAGAAACCTTTGATCTATACTTTGATCATATCACCTTTTATGAATAAAGGAAGACAGTTGGCTATGGCAGGCACTGTCTTCTTTTTTTGTTCATGACAATAGAAAGTTCGCAGAGCGTGCTTTTTACTGTATGCGCAGATTTCCAAAGTTATAAAACGTAGGCGATTGGATAAGTTACAAAAATGTGTTGACAAATCGAGATAGTTATACTAAACTTTCTTTGGTTAGATAAAACTAATACACATGATCCATTGAGGTTATCTGTTCAGAGACAATGATATAGAAGGTACTGAACAGATAAGAAGTTTTTTCAGAAAGGTATAACAGAAGGTATGAATTTAGCAGAGGCAAAGGTTGGAGAAGAATATATAGTAAAAGATATCGTTGCGGAAGATGAAGAATTGAAGTCATTCCTGTTTTCCCTTGGCTGCTATAGTGGAGAGCCGATTACGGTCATTTCCCACATCAAGGGAGGATGCGTGGTTTCCATTAAGGATGCCAGATATAACATGGATACTGATTTAGCGAAGGCTATTTCAATATAGATAGTGTTTGAATCACTATTTTTTGTATCTGTTCAGTACCTTCCAGATACGAAGCAAAAATCCATGCAAAATTTGCTTCGCAAATGGATTTTTGCTTGCTAAACTCGGGATTTTCTTACGAAAACCCTCGCGGAACAGTGGCTTCTGAACAGTTAAATTTTTTTACTATATAGTTAGTAAAAACTAACTAAAATTATACAAGACAAATTCAAAAACGAGGAGGATTTGGTATGAGAATCGCATTGACAGGGAACCCAAACAGTGGAAAGACTACCATGTATAATGCCCTGACAGGAAGAAATGAAAGGGTAGGTAACTGGGCCGGAGTTACTGTGGAAAAGAAGGAAAGCCTTATTAAGAAGGGTTATTATGATGGAGAGGAAGAATTGGTTGCGGTGGATCTGCCGGGAGCTTACTCCATGTCACCGTTTACATCCGAGGAAAGTATCACCAGTGGCTATGTGAAGCATGAGAACCCGGATGTCATCATTAACATCGTGGATGCCACTAATTTAAGCCGAAGCCTGTTCTTCACGACACAGCTTTTAGAGCTTGACATCCCGGTGGTTGTAGCTTTAAATAAAAGTGATATTAACGAAAAGAAGGATACAGAGATTAACGTATCACTTCTGTCTGAAAAGCTTGGCTGTCCGGTGATTAAAACAGTGTCCACCTCTGCAGGACATATTGGGTTAAAGGATGTGGTTACAAAAGCAGCTTCCTTAAAGGGTTGTGAACAGAAGGCCCCTTATGTGCAGAGGGAGATTGATCTGCATAATAAGGATGAAGTAGAGGCTGCAGACAGAAAACGTTTTGAGTTTGTGAAGTCAATTGTCTCTTCCGTTGAGAAGCGAAAAGTATTGACAAAAGAGAAAAACGGACAGGATAAAATTGATGCAGTACTCACGAATCCATGGCTTGGTATCCCGATTTTTGCGGTGGTGATGTTTGGAGTCTTCTATATTTCTCAGACCACTGTCGGAACATGGATTGCAGACTGGCTGGTAGGCTGGATAGAAACCTTCCAGGAATGGGTCGCAGGTCTGTTGGAATCTGCAAATCCGTTTTTGCAGTCGCTTCTGGTAGATGGTATCATTGGTGGCGTAGGTGCCGTTGTAGGATTCCTGCCCCTTGTTATGGTAATGTATTTTCTGATTGCCCTTTTGGAGGACTGCGGGTATATGGCAAGAGCTACCGTAGTATTGGATCCAATTTTTAAAAGGGTAGGTCTTTCAGGAAAATCCGTGATCCCAATGGTCATCGGTACAGGATGCGCCATTCCGGGTATCATGGCATGCCGTACGATTCGTAATGAGAGAGAAAGAAGAGCCACAGCTATGCTGACACCGTTTATGCCTTGTGGCGCAAAACTTCCGGTTATCGCATTGTTTGTGGGTGCCTTCTTTGCGGATACACCATGGGTGGGTACCCTGATGTACTTTGTGGGAATTCTCCTGATTTTGCTTGGAGCATTACTGGTCAATGCCATTACAGGATATAAGTTCAGAAAATCCTTCTTTATCATCGAACTTCCGGAATATAAAATTCCAAGCCTGAAAAGAGCCGTTGTTTCCATGCTTTCAAGAGGTAAGGCATATATTATCAAGGCAGGAACCATTATCCTTGTATGCAATACGGTTGTGCAGATTATGCAGTCCTTCAACTGGCAGATGCAGGTAGTGGAGGAAGGAATGGAAAGCACCTCGATATTGGCTGCCATTGCCTCACCCATTGCCTTTCTTTTAGTACCGATTGTTGGGATTGCGGCATGGCAGCTTGCAGCGGCAGCGGTAACCGGTTTTATTGCCAAGGAAAATGTGGTAGGAACTTTGGCTGTCTGCTATGGTTTAAGTGCTTTTATCGACACGGAAGAGCTGGCATTGATTGGAGACGGAAATGTGGTTGCATCTGCAATGGCACTTACCAAGGTGGCAGCACTTGCCTACCTGATGTTTAACTTGTTTACTCCGCCCTGCTTTGCAGCCCTTGGCGCAATGAATTCAGAAATGCAGAGTAAAAAATGGTTATGGGGTGGCATTGCCCTTCAGCTTGGAACCGGATATACAGTAGCTTTTCTTGTATACCAGATTGGTACATTCATTACGACTGCAAGATTTGGGGCTGGATTTGTTCCGGGACTTATTGCAGTGGCTGCTATGGCTGCGGTCGTAATCTTCCTGATCCGCAGAACGAATAAACAGTTTGAGGCAGAATACAAATTAAAAAAGGCAGTATAAGTATCATTATGTGATTATTTACTGGGAAAGGTGTGGCTATGGGAAACTTGATTGTTATAGGAATTCTACTGATTTTGGTAGGTACAGCCATCTATTATATATGGAAACAAAAGAAGAAGGGAAGCAAATGCATCGGGTGTCCGAATGCAGGTTGCTGTTCTCGAAAAGACAGATAAGCTTCAAAATGAAGTGGTAGATTTCTGATGATAAATCCGTTATACTAAGGTTATACTTGGTGTAACGGATTTTTTGATGGGAGGTATTTTTGTGGGAAGGAATGTGGCCATCGGAATACAAAACTTTAATGAGATTATTGAAAAAAATTATTTCTATATAGATAAGACTGCTTTCATAAAGGAATGGTGGGACAGTGGAGACAGTGTGACATTGATCACCAGACCCCGCCGCTTTGGAAAGACGCTGAATATGAGTATGACAGAGCAGTTTTTCTCCCTGAAATATGCAAACAGGGGAGACCTGTTTGAAGGGCTTGCTATCTGGAATGAGGAAGAATACCGAAAGATTCAGGGAACCTATCCTGTCATCAGCCTTTCCTTTGCAAATGTCAAAGAAAGAGATTACCCGACTGCCAGAAAGAAAATTTGTCAGCTTCTTGCAAAGCTGTATGCGGAGCATTCCTATTTATTGGACAGTGATCTGTTGTATGAGACTGATATTGCATACTTTAAACGGGTTTCAGAAATGATGGATGACAGTGATGCTTCATTGTCATTGTATCAGCTATCAAATTATCTGTACCGTTATTACGGAAAGAAAGTGATCATCCTACTGGATGAATATGATACACCCATGCAGGAAGCCTATGTAGATGGTTATTGGGAGGATTTGGTTGCCTTTACCAGAAGCCTTTTTAATTCCACCTTCAAGACTAATCCATGGCTGGAGCGTGGAATTATGACCGGAATTACCAAAGTCAGCAAAGAATCCATCTTTTCAGATCTGAATAATCTTGAAGTAGTGACTACTACATCGGATAAATATGCCACTTCCTTTGGATTTACGGAAGAAGAAGTGTTTGCTGCGTTGAAGGAATGCGATCTTTCCATAAAAAAAGAAGAGGTGAAGCGTTGGTATGACGGGTTTATCTTCGGAAATAAGCAGGATATTTATAATCCATGGTCCATTTTGAATTTCCTTGATAAGGGTGATTTTGACACCTACTGGGCTAATACCAGTGCCAACAGCCTAGTGGGCAAGCTTCTTAGGGAAGGTGACCGGAGAATCAAGGAGAAGTTTGAGATACTTCTGGAAGGTGGTGCAATCCAATCCCCCATTGACGAGCAGATCGTGTATAATCGACTGCGTGGAGGGGAGGCTGCCATTTGGAGTCTTTTACTTGCAAGCGGCTATTTGAAGGTGCTGTCCTATGAAAGCATCCTGGAGACTTTAAATCCCAAGTATACACTGGCACTTACAAACCTGGAGGTAAAACTGATGTTCCAGAACATGATCCATGACTGGTTTATGGATGCAGAAGGGGATTATAATGACTTCATTCAGGCACTGCTTATGGGAGATAAGAAGGCAATGAACATCTATATGAACCGAGTCGCACTCAATGTGTTTAGCTATTTTGACACAGGAAAACGCCCTTCAGGAGAAGAACCTGAGAGGTTTTATCATGGATTTGTTCTTGGGCTGATTGTGGAATTGCAGGACAGATATATCATTACCTCCAATCGGGAGAGTGGTTTTGGAAGGTATGATGTGGTTTTGGAGCCGAAAAATCTTACGCAGGATGACGCAATCATTTTGGAGTTTAAGGTTCATGATAGTGAGGATGAAGCTTCCCTAAAGGATACGGTAGCAGCAGCTCTTATGCAGATCGAAAGGAAGCAGTATGGGGCAAATCTTGTGGCAAGAGGAATCCCTGCGGAGAATATCAGGAAATACGGTTTTGCCTTTGAGGGAAAGAAAGTACTGATTGGGTGATAAAGTGCAGAAAGGATCATCTTTATGAGTAAGGCAACGACAAAGCTTGCGATTGCATATTCTTTTAAAGAATTGTTATTGGAAAAACCATTGGACAAAATTACGGTAAATGATATTACGGAAAAGTGTGAGATGAACCGTCAGACTTTTTATTATCATTTCCATGATATTTTGGAACTGGCAGAATGGATCTGCGAAGAAGATGCAGAGCGTGCACTCAAGGAAAACAGAACCTATGACACCTGGCAGGAAGGCTTCCTTGCTGTTTTTCAGATGATTAAAAGAGATAAAGCTTTTATTATCAATATTTATCATCATGTTCCAAGGGAATACTTATATCGGTATCTGTATCGGGTGACCTATCAGCTCCTTTATGATGTTCTGGAAGAAAAGGCAGAGGGAATGGTTGTCAGAGAGGAAGACAAGGAATTTATTGCGAATTTTTATAAATATGGGTTCGTAGGTCTTGTTGTGGAATGGATCGAAAAAGGAATGAAAGAAGATCCGGGGCTTATTATTGAGCGTCTGAACTCTTTGATTCAGGGAACCTTTGATCATGCCCTTCAGAATGCCAAAGTAAATAAGAAACTGTAAGTGATCTTCAAATGAAAATACGACAAAATGGATGGTTTGTCGTACTCTCATTCAATGTAAGGGGACTGTCGTAATCTATGACGGTTCCCTGTTTTTATGCATTTTATTTTTGGTTTTCGTGGATATACTTAAGTTCATAAAACAAATCAACCTGAACAAAAGATTCAGGGTTCAAAAAGAAAAGGAGATTACTTATGTATTATTCAGCAGGAACTTATGAAGCATTTGCAAAACCGGAGAAACCGGAAGGTGCGGACAGAAAATCAGCTTATATTATCGGAACAGGACTGGCAGGACTTTCCGCAGCATTTTATCTTGTAAGAGACGGACAGGTTAAGGGAGATAGAATTCATCTTCTTGAGAAGCTTGACCTTGCGGGCGGCAGTTGCGATGGCAGGAAGGATGTTCGTAAAGGATTTTACATGCGAGGCGGCAGGGAGATGGATAATCACTTTGAATGTATGTGGGATATGTTCAGAGATGTGCCATCTATTGAAACACCCGGAGTTTCTGTATTGGACGAATATTACTGGCTAAATAAACATGATCCAAACTATTCTCTTTGCCGTGCATCAGAGAAATGTGGACAGGATGCCCATACAGATAAGAAATTCACACTGGATAAGGAATCCGCAATGGCTCTTTCAAGATTATTCATCACACCGGAAAAAGACCTGGAAGATAAGAAAATCAGTGAAGTCCTTCCGGATTCCTTCTGGAGCACGAATTTCTGGCTCTACTGGCAGACAATGTTTGCATTCCAGAAATGGTCTTCAGCATTGGAAATGAAGAGATATCTGTGCAGATATTGTCATCACATTGATGGTCTTCCGGACTTTACAGCTCTTAGATTCACAAAGTACAACCAGTATGAGAGCATGATTCTTCCCCTTGTAAAATATCTTGAGAACCATGGGGTAACTGTAGAGTTCGGAATGAATGTAAAGAATGTGGTGATCAAGGACGAAAACGGGAAAAAGACCGCAACTCAGATCGTATATGAGAAGGAAGGAAAGACAGGCACCATTGATCTTGTAGAAGATGATCTGGTATTTATCACAAATGGATGCTGCACCGATACCTCCTGCTATGGCGATCAGAATACTGCACCGGATCTTAGCAATGTGAGAAACTGTACCGGTGAGTCATGGGATTTGTGGAAAAATATTGCTGCACAGGCGAAACATGGTGAATATGGTAATCCGGAAAAATTCTGCAGTGATTTTGAGGCTACCAACTGGATGAGTGCAACTGTTGAAACCTCCGACGAAGAAATTATCCAGAAGATCATCGGTGTATGTAAGAGAGATCCGAGAGAAGGAAAGGTCACAACCGGTGGTATTGTCACGGTAAAAGACAGCACAGACAACTGGTATCTGTCATGGACGATCAATCGTCAGCCGCAGTTTAAGGCTCAGGATAAGAACACGGTTCTCATCTGGGTATATGCACTGACAACCAATAAAGAAGGTAACTATGTAAAAAAAGCAATGCGTGACTGCACCGGTGAAGAAGTATGTCGTGAATGGTTGTATCACATTGGAGTACCGACAGACAAGATTGATGACTGGGCAAAGAATCGCTGTAACACGACAACCTGCTTCATGCCCTATATTAATGCATTCTTCCAGCCCAGAAAGAAAGAGGACAGGCCACTGGTCGTACCGGAAGGTGCAGTGAACTTTGCATTCCTTGGCCAGTTCGCTGAAACTCCAAGAGACACCATATTTACTACAGAATACTCTATCCGCACCGGTATGGAGGCTGTGTATACGCTTCTCAATGTTGACAGAGGTGTTCCGGAGGTCTGGGGCTCTCAGTATGATGTCAGAGAGCTGCTGAAGGCTGCATACTATGCGATCGATAAGAAAACCATTGATGAGCTTCCATTGTCATTTAAGGAAAAGGTTCTCTTGAAGAAAGTAGTAAAAGCTGTGGAAGGAACGGATGTAGAACTTCTGCTTAAGGACAGCGGATTGCTCAAATAACAGGAACCACGGAGTTTTGCGTCAGATCCAGCCAAAGCCCTTTATAAGGAACAGCCAAAATGTAATCGACAGGGAAGAAAGCAATGTAGACAACAACACTGCATTGGAAGTCAGCACGCTGTCGCCATGCATATTTTTAGCCATGACAAAGCAGGCTACGGTGGTAGGTGAGCCCGCCATAATGAGAATAGCGATCATCTGGCTCCTACGAAAGCCCATGGCCGCTGCAAGGGGCAGGAAGATGGCAGGTAAAAGGAAAAGCTTAATCACGGAAGAGACGAAAGCTCCTTTCCAACGCTTCATAGCTTCACTTCCGGAGAATGACGCACCGACTACCAAAAGGGCAATGGGAGTAGCTGTGGCACCCAAAGAGCTCAGAGCACTGTCCAGCATGGCGGGCACTTTTATCTTAAGAAGAGCGAAAGGAAGTCCCGCCAGGATTCCAAGAATCAGAGGATTTTTAAGCACATTGATGCAGGCTTTTTTGACCGCACCGGTGCCGCGGATTGCCGGAAGGAGTTGTCCCCTTTCATCTACCTGTGGGGAAAAGCTAAGAATCAGTACGGAATATACATTGAAAAATGGAACAGCAGACATGATCATCATGGGGACCATACCTGCATTGCCGTAAATGTTGGTGGCAAGGGCAATCCCCAGCACCGCTGCACTGGAGCGGGCAGAGGCCTGGGCAAATGCACCCACCTGTCCCTTATCTTTCATAAAAAACCATGCCCCTGCCCAGATTCCTAAAAACATGACAGTGGTAGCTGTAAAACAAAACAGACAGAAGACAGGGGCAAATTCGCTGTAAAAGTCCATACCTGCAATGGATCTGAATAGGCTGATGGGCAGTGCGCAGCGAAAAACATATTCATTGGCTGTTTTATTGAAAGCGTCATTCAGAAAATGTACCCGCTGCAGAAAATATCCGAGTACGATGATTAGAAATACCGGTACGGTGGCATTCAGTGCAAATAAAAAGTTTGTCATAAGTAAATTCATATCCTCTCAGGGGCTCGTTAGAAAGACCTCATCTTTCTGATTCTGTCATAGATGAAAATTACATCAGGATGTTTTGCATTCCATTCTTCATCCTCTGTTCCTGGAATACCATATAGTTGTTCCATGTCTTTCATAATATGGGATAATTCCATATCTTTTTCATAAGTTGTACGATGATTGTCTGTATATATAAGTTCCGCTCTTACAAGTTTTTCTACTATCATGTCGATCCTCCTATAGATAAACTTTTATTCTGTTTTATTTATAGCATATCTTTTCCAAATTCTTCCATTTTTGCGTAAATTGTCGATTTTTCTGCATGAATTGCAAAAATAGGTTACTGTAGAAAAGTCGCTATTTTGTAAGAGTTTTTCTTAATTACTTTTTACTCCGTTTCAGCAACTATTTAGGGCATATGTCAATTATAATTATTGACATATGCCCTAAATATACTTATACTGACATTATAGATTGAAAAGAGGGAACATTATGCCAAGACCAACGAAATGCAGAAAGGTATGTCATTTTCCAAAAACATTGGAGTTTTTACCTGTGGATGCCGGCGCAGAATCGGAAACGGTAATCCTTGCTGTGGATGAATATGAAGCACTTCGCCTGATTGACAAAGAAGGCATGAGTCAGGAACAATGTGCTGCTTTTATGAAGATTGCCCGTACAACTGTGCAGCGGATTTATGACACGGCCAGAAAGAAGGTGGCATTATGTGTTGTAGATGGACGGCCGCTTCGAATTGAAGGCGGGGATTTTAAACTTTGTAATGGAATGGATACTGATTGTGGGTACAATTGCTGCTATAAACAGCAGTATCATGAACAATATAAAACAGAAAAAGGAGAACACATTATGAGAGTTGCAGTTACTTATGAAAACGGTCAGATTTTTCAGCATTTTGGACATACGGAGCAGTTTAAAATCTATGATGTGCAGGATGGGAAAATCGTAGAGTCCCAAATCGTGGATACCAATGGAAACGGTCACGGAGCGTTAGCTGGTGTTTTGACAGCACTGAATGTTGATGTATTGATTTGTGGCGGTATTGGAGGAGGCGCACAGATGGCCCTTGCAGCTGCCAACATTCAGCTTTACGGTGGCGTAACCGGTAGTGCAGATGAAGCAGTCGAAGCTTTGCTTGCGGACAAGCTTGCGTATAATCCGAATGTAAAGTGTGATCATCATGATCATAATCATGGGGAGCATCATACTTGCGGTGAGCACGGTTGTGGAAGCCACAAATAAAAAGTAACTGTTCAGAAGCCGGTATTCGAAACCGGAAGGTAATGAACAGATACGATAAATAATTAAGAAGGGAAGGTATTTTTATGAGGTACGTATGTCAGATTTGTGGCTATGTCTATGATGACGACAAAGAAAAAGTTCCGTTTGATCAGCTGCCGGCTGATTGGAAGTGCCCGCTTTGTGGTGCGGCAAAATCAGATTTCACGCCTGAGGCACCAAAGGCAGAGGTAAAGCCTGTGACTGTGAATACGGAAGCGGCGGATTTAAGAAAGCTTTCTGCCGGGCAATTGGCTGCTGTATGCTCTAATCTCGCAAGAGGATGTGAGAAGCAGTACAAGCCGGAAGAAGCGGGTTTATTTGGGGAACTTGCAGCTTACTTTACGGCGATTACACCGGCAGTCAATGATGCAACCGTTGAAAATGTGGCGAAGCTTTTACAGGAGGATATTGACAATTATCCTAATGTACGAGCTGTAGCAGATCAGGAAAAGGACAGAGGAGCCGCAAGAATCTGTGTATGGGGGGAAAAGGTTACAAGAATGCTTGCGTCTTTGGTCAACAGATATCTGAATGAAGGAGAAGCAATGCTTGCTGATACAGATATCTGGGTCTGTACAGTATGCGGATTTGTTTACATAGGGGAGACCCCGCCTGAGCTTTGCCCGGTATGTAAGGTTCCTCCTTACAAATTTGAAAAGATCGAAGGGAGAGCATAAAGATGGAAAAAAAGGCAGTTAGAAATTTAAGACTTTGTACAAAAGATTGTCTGTGTCTTTATGTTTGTCCTTATGGTGCAACAGATACGGAAAACAGTATTATTGATGTAGATAAGTGTAACGGATGCGGAATGTGTGCCCAGGCTTGTCCAAGTGGGGCAATCAGTATGGTTCCTGTGGAATTTCCTCCTCAGCAGCCAAAAACAGATGCGGTGAAGGCTACGTTAAATGAGCTCGCCCAGAATAAATCTGACGGTGAAGTGATGGCAGCGCAGATCGCAAAAGAAACGGACCAGGATGGACTTTGCCGGTTGATGAAAGCGGTAGCGAAATCTGAAAGGCTGATCGCCGAGGATATTGTCAGAGAAGCAGGATTTATGCTTCCTCAAAGTGACAATGCGCATCAGTTACTGGAGAAACTGATGGAAAATCCTCCAACTTCGGAATTTCCGATGGAAGCAGCAAGGAAATTATTGGAAATCGTTCCAAATAATGAAAAGAAAACACAATTGAAAGGAGAAAAAGCTATGGCAACATGGAAATGTACAGTATGCGGATATATTCACGAAGGAGAGCAGCCACCTGCACAGTGCCCAATCTGCAAACAGCCTGCTGAAAAATTTGAGAAAGTGGCAGAGGTTAAAAAGAATCCTTATGCCGGAACAAAAACAGAGAAAAATCTTTGGGAAGCTTTTGCCGGAGAATCTCAGGCAAGAAATAAGTATACCTATTTTGCTTCTGTAGCAAAGAAAGCAGGATACGAGCAGATCGCAGCATTGTTCTTACAGACTGCTGAAAACGAAAAAGAACATGCAAAACTCTGGTTTAAGGCCCTTGGCGAGTTGGGCGATACAGCAGAAAATCTTCTTCACGCAGCAGAAGGCGAGAATGCTGAATGGACAGATATGTATGAGAGAATGGCGAAAGATGCAGAGGAAGAAGGCTTCACAGAATTGGCAGCTCAGTTCAGAGGCGTTGCAGCGATTGAAAAAATGCATGAGGAAAGATATCGTGCACTGCTTAAGAATGTAGAAACCATGGAAGTATTCAAGAAGAGCGGAGTAACCATGTGGGAATGCCGTAACTGCGGACATGTGGTAGTTGGAGTGGAAGCTCCAAAAGTATGTCCGGTATGTAATCATCCGCAGGCTTACTTTGAAGTAAGAAAAGAGAATTACTAATCACATATTAAAAAAGCACCTGAGAGGAGTCGCCTATATAAATTGTAGGAACTCGCCTTCGAGGTGCTTTTTTGATGCCTTTACAAAGGATTGCGATAGGTTCTTGTATATTTTGCGAATAATTCATCGTTCACGTTTTCATTACCATCCGAGTTAAGGCTGACAAATACCGGTGGCTCCATATCATTTTTCAGCATTTCCTCACAGCAGGATGCCACGATCGACTGCACGATAAATGCATTTGCCATGGAGGAGGTTGGGCAAATGGAGGCTTTCATGCCCTCCATTTTCAGTGCACTGTCACCTTCTACACCGCAGTTGTCGATCACGATATCCGCAATATCCATAAGCTTCTTTCCGCTGGCATGTCTGGAAGTAGTTTTTGAGGAGTGATCTACATTGGTAATGGCTATGACCTTTGCACCGCGTTCCTTTGCACAAAGTGCCAGCTCTACCGGATAAGCATTTCTGCCGGAGTTGGAAGCAATCAGCACCACATCATTTGCGCTGATTCCATAAAGATCTGCAAGAATGGCGGCATAGCCTGGCAGTCTTTCGATATAAGAGCTTTTTGTCGGATGCTCTTCCAGCGTAAGCTCTGTTGTCATAATCGGAATCGGGAATGCCAGTCCGCCGGCTCTTCCGTAAAATTCCTCCGCCACCGTATGGGAATGCCCGCTTCCGCTGACAAAAAACTTAAATCCTTCCATGTGCGCTTTTGCGATCCATTTGCCTGCCATGTCCAGCTTCTCACACTGTGTCTCTCTGATTTTGTAAATGACATCAAGTCCAATATCAAATACTTTATGAACTGAATCGTACATGATAAATCTTTTCTCCTTATTAATAGTTTGCTTCCACTTCTGCAAAAATGTTTTCCAGAACGCATAGGTCCTGACTATGTAAAAATTATAATTTGATATGATGTGTCCGTCAAAGGGATATCAAAAATAGCTGTTCTCTCCAAAAAGAGAAAGCTTGATGAAGAAAAGTAAAATTTAGAAGAAAATGATATTAGGCTTTTTCATAATAATATAGTATAATGAGCTATATTCAATTCGGTGAGGTGAAAAATGGAAAAGTTTATTTCAAAAGAAATACTGGACGAGTTATCATATGAATCTACGTTAGGACAGAGCTTAAAACAGATTTCATTAAGTCAGACACCTTTGGAAAAAATAATTCAAGATATTGGAAAATATAGAGCAAGTTATGTGGACATTTTAATTCAGGAGAATTTGATTGGTTCCCGTTTTAAGAGTGATGATTCAATTTATAGAAAGTACGAAAAAACCATAAAGAATCATGGTGGTTTTAAGCAGTGCTTTAATGATGTATTGGGATTTCGATTGCATCTGGATGAGTATCCATCAGAGTTTCCGGAATATTTTAGAGTAGTTGACTTAAGAAATGGAAAGAAAGTAGATGATGGCTATCGTGCAATACATTTATATTATCAAAGAGATAATCTGGCATATCCAATAGAAATACAACTCTGGTGCGGAAAAGATTTTCAGTTTAATGTATGGAGTCATCGACATATTTACAAGTATGATACTGCTGAAATAGGTAAAGCAATATATCAGTTATATCTGGAAGGTATGATTCAGAGTGAACAGGATTTTTTGGAATGTTTAGAAAAGCTAAGAGGTGAGCGAAATGGGAGATAAAAAAATATACGTAATTGCTAAAATTTTTGACAAGCAGGGATGTTTGGCCTATAGTTGTAAAACACCAAATGAGGCAAGATGCCTGCCGGGAACACTTGAGGCAATTCGTGCAGAGGGAGTCCAGATTGTAGTTTTGGATTCGCCGGATATTTATCCGGAGTATGCACCATATAATTATGTGGAAGATATGAAGGAATATATTGATTTGGTTTCAAAGTTAAATATAGTAGCATAGAGTGAGTCAGGGAACCTGTTCCCCTAAATTAGCGTCCCTAAGACACCTTTTTATATGAAATGTCATATGATAAAGTAAAAAGGTAAAAGAAAAATATGTTAGATTACGGACCTGATCCTTATGTTGCAAATGTGAAAAATATGGGAATTCAAAATAATAATTTCCGTACGACAATCTGGACGGGATGTAATTTACAAATGACTTTGATGTGCATAGCACCATGTGGAGAAATCGGCATGGAAATCCACAGGGAAACAGATCAATTTATCCGGGTTGAACAGGGAAATGCACTTGTAAAAATGGGAAAATGCAGAACACATTCAGATTTTCAGAAAAATATGTGCGAAGGAGATGCAGTGTTCATCCCGGCAGGTACCTGGCATAATATGATCAATGTTGGAAACAGACCATTAAAATTGACAGTTATCTATGCTCCGCCAAATCATCCGAGAGGAACTGTTCACCGTACGAAGGAAGAGGCTGAAAAAGCTGAATACTAAAACGAAGAGTTAAAAGCTGATGACTTCTGCGATGAAGGAATGCAGAAAGTGTCAGCTTTTTTTGCGCATAAAGGAGATTTTTATGTTATTAAGTATTGCATTGATTTTGTTGGTTGGTATGACCTTAGGGTGGATTTGTAAAAAGTGCAAACTGCCAAGTCTGATTGGGATGTTAGCCACAGGTATTTTACTTGGACCCTATGTATTGGATTTGATCGATTCATCGATTCTGTCCATTTCTTCAGAAATAAGAAAAATAGCCCTGATCATTATTCTGACAAGGGCCGGACTCAGCCTTGATCTTACAGAAATTAAAAAGATCGGAAGACCGGCTGTTATGATGTGTTTTGTCCCGGCAAGTTTTGAACTGATCGGTATGATCTTGCTTGCACCAAAATTGTTGGGATTATCCATACTGGAAGCGGCAGTTATGGGGGCTGTGCTGGCCGCTGTTTCCCCGGCGGTAGTCGTTCCCCGAATGGTCAAATTGATGGATGAGGGGTATGGTACAAAAGAAGGTATCCCACAGCTGATTCTGGCGGGAGCTTCCGTTGATGATGTGTATGTGATCGTTCTGTTTACAACATTTATCAGTATGATACAGGGAAATGGTGTGTCAGTCCTTCGATTTGTAAATATTCCGGTGTCCATTGTGCTGGGCATTCTGATTGGCCTGATTAGCGGCTGGGTGCTTTCAAAATATTTTACGAAGGTCCATATCAGAGATACGATTAAGATTCTTATTATACTTTCGTGGTCGTTTATTCTGGTGACCATAGAGGACGCGTTAAATACACCCATCACATTCTCTGCACTGATTGCTATTATGTTTATCGGTGTTGCCCTGCAGAAATACAGGGAAGAAGCGTCCATCAGGCTATCTGTAAAATATAACAAGCTATGGGTAGGAGCGGAGGTATTCCTTTTTGTTTTGGTTGGTGCCACTATCAATATCAACTATCTGGGGCATGTGGGGATGAAAGCGCTGATTGTGATCGCAGGTGCCCTGGTTCTTAGAATGTTTGGAGTATTTGTCTGCCTTCTTGGAACCAAGTTAAACCCGAAGGAAAGGTTATTCTCCATGATGGCATATACACCGAAGGCAACGGTTCAGGCAGCAATTGGAGGGATTCCGTTAAGTCTTGGGCTTGCATGCGGGGATACGGTATTAACGGTAGCTGTGCTTGCCATTGTATTGACAGCCCCGCTTGGAGCATTTGCTATTGACTTAAGCTATAAAAAATTGCTCAGGCCAAAGAAGTAAAAATTTTCTCATTGTGAATGAAAGTCTTATCTGCTAAAATGTGAGTCGAATGTAACGCTGTGAAAGGAAAATGAAGGTGGACAGATGATGGAAATGGAAGATAGCAGAAAAAAGGCGGAGGAAAGTATCAGAAAGAAATTTCATAAGTCACTTTTTTCGCCCTTTGCGAAGGCATGCAAAAATTATGAACTGATACAGGAGGGGGATCATATCGCTGTATGCATTTCCGGCGGTAAAGACTCCATGCTGATGGCAAAACTCTTTCAGGAGATACAAAGACACCGAAAAGTCAGCTTTGATTTAACCTTCCTGGTGATGGATCCGGGATATCATACAGAAAACAGAAAACTGATTGAGAGCAATGCCAAAAAACTTGGAATCCCCGTGACCCTATTTGAGAGTACGATTTTTGATACAGTGGATACCATTGAAAAAAGTCCGTGCTATCTATGTGCGAGAATGCGAAGAGGGTATTTATATAGTAAGGCCAGGGAATTAGGGTGCAACAAGATCGCTTTGGGACATCATTATGATGACGTCATAGAAACCATACTTATGGGAATGCTTCATGGCGGGCAGATTCAGACGATGATGCCAAAGCTGCACAGTACGAATTTTAAAGGCATGGAATTGATTAGGCCGCTTTATCTTGTTCGCGAAGAAGATATATGCAGGTGGAGGGATTATAATGACCTTCATTTCCTGCAATGTGCATGTCATTTTACAGAAACCTGCAGTACATGCCATGAGGATGGAACATCATCGTCCAAGAGACTGGAAACCAAAAAGCTTATTGCGAAATTAAAAAAGGACAATCCGTATGTGGAGGGAAACATCTTTAAGAGTGTAGAGAATGTACAGCTGGATACGGTGATTGAGTATAAACAGAATGGTGTCAGACACCATTTTTTGGAAACCTACAATAAGGAAGAGGAGTAAGAGAATGTTGAATCAGTTTTCCAGAACCCAATTGCTGTTGGGTGAAGAAGCGATGGAAAAGCTAAAGAATTCGAGAGTTGCCGTATTTGGCATAGGAGGCGTCGGGGGCTACGTCTGCGAGGCGCTGGTCAGAAGCGGCGTGGGTCATTTTGACCTGATTGACCATGACAAAGTGTGTCTTACGAATATCAACAGGCAGATCATTGCCACAAGAAAGACAATCGGAAAATATAAGACAGATGTTATGAAGGAACGAATGCTGGATATCAATCCGGACGTAGATATCACTGTGCATCAATGCTTTTTCCTGCCTGAAAATGCAGAGGAATTCCATTTTGAAGCATATGATTATGTGGTGGACGCTGTTGACACGGTAACTGCAAAATTAGAGCTTGTCATGAAGTGCAGGGAAAAGGGTGTGCCAATCATCAGTTCCATGGGTGCCGGAAATAAGCTGGAGGCCAGTGCCTTCAGGGTGGCAGATATTTACAAGACAAAGATGTGTCCGCTGGCAAAGGTCATGAGGCGTGAGCTGAAAAAACGGGGGGTAAAGAACCTGAAGGTTGTATATTCCGAAGAAAAACCAACCAGACCACTGGAAGATATGTCCATCAGCTGCAGAAGCAATTGTATCTGTCCGCCGGGGGCAGAGCATAAATGCACGGAGCGAAGGGATATTCCGGGAAGTGTAGCTTTTGTTCCATCTGTAGCAGGTCTGATCATAGCAGGAGAGGTCGTGAAAGACCTGACACATAGGGACAGGTTCCCTGACCCCAGTGAATAATAAAAATGTTACAATGAACGCAAATTAGCAGAAGGGAATAATCAGCGGAAAATGAGCCACAGGAATCAGACATTGTTTTGTACCATATTTTGATTGCAAGAAATAATTGCCTTTTCTGCCATTGAGTTCCTTCTCTAACTGCAGATTCGAGAAAAATAAACAATAGAAACTCTTGTCTTCATAGGAAAAGCACCTCTAAGGAGCCCCTACATAAACTGTAGGAACTCTCCTTCGAGGTGCTTTTTTGAAAAATGCTTTAATAACATTTACTCCAGCCGCAGCTTTTACAGATATTACAGCCGCCTTCAAAGATTAAAGGTTCTCCGCATTCCGGACAATTGTTTCTGCTTTTGGATTCAATGGTTTTTTGCGGTTTCGGGGAAGGCTTTGGCAGCTCTCCCATGTTTTTTTCCTCAAGCTCTCTTTGAACCTCCTTGTACATATCCAGCAGGGCATTTCCTACGGCCATCGGACAGCAGGCTCCCTTGCTGGTGTCATGTCTGGTAGCCTTGCGTACCGTATAGGAAGGGCAGGAGCCTGTGGAATTTAGCTGGTCAATGATCGTATAGATGTCAATGCCTCCTCGTGCACTGATGGAGATCATACGGGACAGGCCGATCATAAAATTATTGCAGCCTCCAGTAGAGCCCTTGCTTAAATATACCTCAAGAAGAGCTCCTGTATGGGGATCAAAAAGTGCAATGCAGTGAAGGCTTCCGCAGCCGGTCATTAATTTCCGTTTCTTTCCAAGGACATCATCTGTCACAAGAATGATATCTCCTCGTCCAAGTCCATCCCCGGCAGTGGCAACCTTTGTATCATTTGTGCTTAAAATTCCTGTTCTGCGGCATCCGTCACGATAAATCGTAACACCCTTCAGTCCCTTTTCATAGGCATACAGATAGAGACTCTCTGTTTCCTCCACTGTAAACTGGTTGGGTACATTGACCGTAGAACTGATGGATGCGTCAATGTGATTCTGCCAGGTGGACTGCATATCAATTCTCTGGCGATAATCCAGCGTCATAGCCGTAACGAAGTATTCCGGAAGCTGGGAATCATCTGTGAGCATATGTTCTCTCATATATTGCTCCACGATCTTTGTGTAGACCTTATAGAAAACATCAGTTCCGTGAAGTGATTCTGTCTTCCTCTCATAAAAGTTTGCATAGATCGGCTCAATCCCTCCGGATATTCCAAGCATGGTAGACAAGGTTCCGGTGGGTGCGATCGTCAGAAGCTGAGAATTTCTAAGCCCGTACTTTTTCACCAGATCTGTGGTCGCCTCTGTAGTATTGGCTAAAAAGAACGGTGTATTCATAATTTCTTCCACATTGCACGCAGGATATGCTCCAAATTCCTTTGCAAGCTTCGCAGAAGTAGCGATGGCTGTGTCAGCCATGGCGAAGCCGATCCTGTCACATAGCTTCAGGGATTCTTCTTCCCCATAGGAAATGCCAAGCTTGATTAGCATGTCAGACAGACCCATGATCCCAAGACCGATCTGCCGCCACTTTTCGACACTTTCCCGCTGTTCCTGTAAAGGATGAAGGGGCAGCCCTTCTTCCAGTACTTCATTTAATGCCCTCACACATACACGTACACACTGCTTAAAAGCATCAAAATCAAAGGTTGCCTGAGGCGTAAAAGGATTCTGTACAAATTCAGCAAGATTGATACTTCCCAAAAGACAGCTTCCGCCTGCCGGAAGAGGTTCCTCTGCACAGGGATTGACCCCTGCATAGGAAAATTCTTCCGTATTACTTAAAAGATTCCACTCGCTGATTCTGTCCCAGAACAATGCTCCCGGTTCTGCATAGTCCCAATTCACCTCTGCAATATGACGGAACAGGGCTCTTGCGTCCACTTCCTTCTCAATGATTTCTCCGGTACATTCCCTCTGATACCGGAGCGTGAATTTTTCATTGTTCTGAACGGCATCCATAAATTCCTTCGTCAGTCGGATGGAAATGTTTGCCTTGGTTACTTTTTCAAGATCTGTTTTCAGATCGATAAAATGTTCAACATCCGGATGGGAGCAATCAATGGAAATCATCAGAGCACCCCGGCGGCCGTTTTGACCGATGAGCTCTGTCACAAGGGAATACAGCTCCATAAAGGATACTGCACCGCTTGTCTCTTTGGCAGCATTATTGATCCTTGCCCCTCTCGGACTCAATCCGGATATGTCTACACCGCAGCCCCCTCCGTAGCTGTAGGTGCGTGCAAGCTTCTTTGCACAGTCAAAGATACTTTCCAGATTGTCCTTGGGAGGTTCTATGACATAACAATTAGAGAGGCTGACCTTCCTTCCTTCATTTTCCAATCCTCTGTTCGATAAAATTCTGCCTCCGAAAAGAAATTTCTTTTCTCTGATGTACTTTGCAACATCCTCATTGCCTCCGGAAATACGGTCGATCCATTGTTCAAAGGATTCCCCCTCATTACAATATTTATTTTGCCAAATATCCTGGCCAAGCATATTATCCTGCCCCAGCCAATCCTGAATCTGCATGTTTTTTCCCCCTTGTAGTCTTGATAAATCTAATGACAAACACCATGTTAGCACAATATATTGTGTAAATCAATATCATAATCAACATAATATTGTACGAAAGTATAATTGATGTTACTGTACAGACACCACTATTCCGCGAGGGTTTTCGTAAGAAAATCCCGAGTTTTGCAAGCAAAAATCCATTTGCGAAGCAAATTCTGCATGGATTTTTGCTCGTTACTGGAACGAAGTGAACAGTAACTAATCGATTTCCAGATTTCCGTCAGTTTGGTGTCTTTTTTTGTGCAGCAATGTGCTAAGAAATCATGTGCTTATTCTGGTTAACACAAAAAACTTTCATGCCGCAGTATATTCCGCAATATATAAAATAATATTGATAAATTGCGGTAAAATTTGTATAATATGCGGTAGAAAGATGGATACTTCAAGTGAAGTGATAGGAGTTGAGCTGGATGAAGAACTGTAAACAAATAGCCAAAGAATGGGGATTATCAGAACGTACCATTAATGACCTATGCAAAAAAGGTAAGATTTATGGTGCCATCAAGGTCGGAAGAATGTGGCAGATTCCTGATAATGCCAGGAAGCCCATTGATGGAAGAATCACATTCGGAAAATATGTCAGACAATCAGCAGAAGTTACAGGAAAGTCATTGCCTGTTGGTATTTCTGATTATGTCAGAGCGCAGGCCGATTATTACTATGTAGATAAGACTTTGCTGATAAAGGAGTTTCTTGATAAGAAACCATTGGTTTCTTTGTTTACAAGACCGAGGCGTTTCGGAAAGACATTGAACATGGATATGCTCAGAGTCTTTTTTGAGATTTCACAGGAGGATACAAGTAAATATTTCGAGGATAAAGCAATCTGGCGATGTGGTAAAGAATATCGTGAGCAGCAGGGGCAGTATCCGGTCGTATTCCTCACTTTCAAGGATGTTAAGTTTGATTCCTGGAAAACAACTCTTGATAAGATCAGAGATCTTTTGCAGGAGGAGTTTGGAAGACATCAGGAGCTTGCAGATAGTGAAAAAATAGCAGAGTATGAAAAGACATATTTTGCGAAGATTATGAATGGTGATGCTTCAGAAGTTGATTTGACTGCATCATTGGCGAAGCTGTCTCAAATGCTTACCAAGCATTACGGTAAAGCACCAATCATTATCATTGATGAATATGACACGCCGATTCAGGAAGGCTATTCCAAGGATTTCTATGATGAAATAATTGGATTTATGAGAAATTTTTTCTCGGGAGCATTTAAGGATAATAAAAATCTGACCTATGGATTCCTGACTGGAATTCTGCGAATTGCTCAGGAAAGTATCTTTAGTGGATTGAATAATTTAACCGTGAATTCCGTGATGGATGAAGAGTATGATCAGTTCTTTGGATTTACTGCTTCAGAAGTCATAGATATACTGGAGTATTACGGGGTACTCGATAAAGAAACAGAACTTAAGAATTGGTATGACGGATATTTATTTGGCAGTACAGAAATCTATAATCCCTGGTCTGTAATCAATTACATTTCAAAAGGGTGTATTCCGCAGGCTTATTGGGTTAATACCGGAAAAAATGAAATTCTGGAAGATGTGCTTAAGGTGGCAACAGATGATATAACAGAAAGACTGTATTCTTTGCTGCAAGGCGAAAGAGTGATTGCCAGAATTGATCAGAATGTTGTTTACAGATCTCTTTCTGAGGATCCGGCAAATATTTATAGCTTGCTATTAGTTGCCGGTTATCTGAAAACACCAAAGAAAGAACTGCAGGCAGATGGTTCCTATCTGTGCGAGGTATCTATTCCAAACAGGGAAATCGCTGTGGTATACAAAAGTGAGATATTATCGCACTTGTTACAGATTGGAGCTATCACAAGAACGACTGCCAATAAGATTGCAGAAAGCCTTTATGCCAATGATTATAAGAAGCTTCAGAAAGCGATTGCTGAGTATATGGATAAATCCATTAGTTTTTATGATGCCGGAGCAGAGGGCTTCTATCATGGCCTGGTTCTTGGACTAATAGCTTTGATGGATAATCAATATAAGATTAAATCAAACAGAGAGTCCGGAGACGGACGATATGATATTAGCCTGTTTCCAAGAGAAGAAAGATATCCCAGAATCATTATGGAGCTTAAGTGGAAAAAGGACTTGGATACAGATGAGCTTTTGGGACTTGCAGATGAAGCGTTAGCCCAGATTGATGATAAGAGATATGATGAAGAAATGAAGGAAGATGGCATTCAGGATATTTTGAAATTTGGAATTGCGTTTTCCGGGAAGAAAGTAAGCGTTAAAACAAAATAAGATATGAGGATCGCGTAGAAGTACATGGTCCTTTTTATTATACCTAAAATCGAGAATCATTGTGGAATTCTTATCAAAGACGATTGTAAGAGGTACGGTTTGAACACAAATAATATGTGGGATAATCATTGTCACTAAAACATATAATGCGATTATAGAATAGAAAAGTGCAACATGTTGCAAAAATCTTTCGCAGAGAGGTTTTGAGATGGAGATTCGTAGAGATTTTTATTTGGATAAATTGATAAAAAGGAAAAACAACGGACCCATTCTAAGGTGAATGTAATATATTACGAACTTCGTATGCGTGGTTACAGCATGGATGTAGGTGTCATACCGATTGCAGAGCGTAATCAGACCGTTCAGAAAGAGTGATGATTCTTTCAAAGAGATTATGATTACGAAAGATATTGTGCAGTCCCATTGTGATGACTATGGAATTTTGACTGTGAACATCTATGACTTCCTTCTTGATCCGCAGATACTGGGAAAATAAACAATGTAAATTCTTGTTGAGGATAAAAAAGTAGTGTATGAAAAGAAAATACTTGTTATAATGTAGATAAAAAATAGAAATATGTTTTGAAGGTTGGAGAAAGTTATGTGTAAAAAAAGTGAATTGAGCTTTTCTATATTTATATTATACAGTCTTGCAGATAAATGGAAGATGACACCAGCCGCAGTATATAAAGTTTTAAATACAACAGGAATTTTGGACGATTATATTATTAGATGCTATGATGTACTTCACACCCAGGGAAAAGAATACTTGGTAGAAGATATTACAGAATTTGTACGGGAAAAGGGAGTTGACGTGTGACTGTTTATCACGGATCAACAGAAATCATTTAGAATCCACATGTAGCTCACTCGAAGAAGTATTTGGATTTGCATAAGCAGAATCTGGATGCCAGATATCTGGCAGAAGATTTGATTGAGAATGAATCCGCTCTTTTTATATGAAAAAGTCGAGAAAGCAACTGTTAAACAACTCGATAAAAATTAAATCCTCATAGGAAAAGCACCTCAAGGGAGTCCCCTACATAAACTGTAGTAACTCTCCTTCGAGGTGCTTTTTTGAAAACTTTTCCAAAACCGTTGTCTGCAGAAGAAGAAACCTACTATATGAAAAAAAGCCGGGAGGGAGATTTGTCCGCAAGGGAAACATTGATTCTTAGAAATATGAGGCTGGTGGCCCATGTGGTCAAAAAATATCAATGTCCTGAATATGAACAGGAGGAACTGCTCTCTATCGGAACCATCGGGCTGATCAAGGCCATTGCCACGGTGGATACGGAGAAGGGAAGGCTTTCGACTTATGCTGCCAGATGCATTGAAAATGCTATCCTCTCGCAGATGTGTTTTCAGGTAGAGAAGAAACACCCCCTAACGATAAGAGTTCCCGCTGGAAGGTATTTGCCCAGTTTTCAGAGAATAATTACCTGATGTGTAAGACAGAGGACAGTGTTGTAAGATATGCTCCATTATGTATCCATAGCTTCCGATTGATTGCTCCGAGAAAACTGTTGGAAGCACAGCTGTTCAATAGGCAGTATCATAGTTTTGATGAAATAACGAATGTGTCGGAGCGGTTACGTTGGCTACGTCATCAGAAGGGATGGATGCAAAAAGAAGTCGCAGAACTTCTGGGAATACCCCGAACAAAGTACATAGAATATGAAACTGGCTCTGTGAAGCATTATCCGAAGGAAATTGTGGACAAGATATCTGCACTTTACCAGATTTCGGTGGACGACTTACTGGATGATTATAATCGTTTTCTATATCATGGACAGGGCAAGCTTATAAAAGACTATCGTGAGAGCCATGGGTTAAATAAGAAACAGTTCGCAAGACAACTTCAAATAGACCCAAGTACGATAAGGATCTGGGAAAACGAAGAGAAACAGATGATAAAAGATTCGTGGAAGAAGTATTTTAGGGATATTATTGAAGTCAAGTGACTATTTCTACCATGTGGTAATATTGCGAAATAAGTAACTTAGAAAAGTTTGGTAAAACATATAGAGTAATGTATTTGCAATATTTACGTGATAACTTGAATCATTTATAGTCTCCTTATAATTAGTAAGTCGGAATTTGATAAGATATAATCGCTGGTGGTATGAATAGAATATGGAATCATATGTTCAAAATGATTATTATTTAAAGTATCTAAAGTGTTTGCATAGTTATTATAACAAATAAGAGGGAGGGTGTAAAATGAAATTCATAAAAAACAAGTAACAAATACAGACATTTTATGAAGTACGTAATAAATGATAAAAGGAGAAAGTCATGGAAAAAAATTATTTGAATTTTGGGAAGAAAGTTGCCTATGGATTTGGAGACATGGGATCCAACTTCATGTACACAATGGTTAACTCATTTTTTATTTTGTATTTAACAAATGCGGTTGGCTTAAATGCGGGAATTATCGGTACATTGATGATGGTTTCAAAGTTTTTTGATGGTGCATCAGATTTATTTTTTGGTAGTTTAATCGACCGAACACATACCAAATGGGGAAAAGCGAGACCTTGGATGCTGTTCTCAATTTTGCCTTTGGCATTATGCGAAATTTTATTGTTTTCAGTACCTAGTATGAGCGTTACGTTACAGTATGCGTATATTTTTATCTTATATACTTTAATTAATGCTGTTTGCTATACAGTAAACAATATCGCATATTCTACAATGTCAGCTCTGATCACAAAGAATTCAAATGAAAGAGTTCAGCTTGGCTCCATCAGATTTATTATGGCTTTATGTTCAAGTTTATTTGTTTCTACCTATACTGTAGATATGGTTGAACATTTCGGAAATGATTTAGGTGCATGGAGAACAGTCGCATTTATCTATGCTGTGGCACTGATTATATGCATGATGGTTTGTGTATTGTTTTCAAAAGAAGTATCTGAGGACTTATATTGTAAAGGGTAGTTAAGAAAAAAGCACAAGAAAGGATAAAAAATGAGAACAAAAAAAGCAGAAAATGAAAAGATTACTGCCCTCTACGAAAGACTTTCTCGTGATGATGAAATGGTAGGGGACAGTAACAGTATCGTCAACCAGAAGAAGATGCTTGAGGACTATGCAAAACAGAATGGCTATACCAACATAGAGCATTTCACAGATGACGGTTATTCCGGCGGTTCATTTGACAGACCGGACTGGAAAAGAATGGTAGCAGGAATTGAGGACGGAAGCATTGGCACAGTCATTGTAAAGGATATGAGCCGGATAGGGCGTGACTATCTGCAGGTGGGCTTTTATACGGAGGTCATGTTCAAGGAAAAGGAAGTCCACTTTATTGCGATTGCAAACGGAGTTGATAATCAGAAAAGGGAGAGCAGTGAGTTCGCCCCGTTTCTAAACATCATGAATGAGTGGTACATTCGTGACTCCAGCCGGAAAGTGACTACGGTGCTTCGTGCAAGGGGAATGGAGGGAAAACACACCACCAATAATGCCATTTACGGTTACCGGAAAAGTGAGGAAGATAAAAACCAGTGGGTAATTGACGAAGAAGCTGCCGAGGTAGTGCGCAGGATATACCGGATGTCTCTGGAGGGGAAAGGACCCTATGAGATTGCAAGGATACTGTCGGAGGAACAAATCGAGCGTCCATCCTATTATCTTGCCAAGCGGGGACTTGGAACCTGCCGTTCCAACAATAATACTGCAACCCCTTATGTGTGGCGTGGGGCAACGGTGAGGGATATTCTTTCCAAGCCGGAGTATATGGGGCATACCGTAAATTTCCGCTCTTATAAAGAGTCCTACAAGGATAAGAGGGCAAAAAAGACACCAAAAGAGGACTGGGTTATTTTTAAGAATACACAGGAAGCAATCGTTTCTGAAGAAATGTGGAATAAGGTGCAGGAACTGAGAAAGACTGTCCGCAGGACGGATACAGTCGGTGAAGCCAATCCATTTACAGGATTGTTGTATTGTGCCGATTGCGGTGCGAAAATGTATAACCATCGTGGCGGAGCAGGAAGGGCAAGAAATTGGAAAGGGGAATTAAACGGAAAACGCAGACCGGATCGTGATGAGTATAACTGTTCCACCTATAACTTAAGCAGACAGAGTTATGATAAACAGTGCAGCCAGCATTATATCCGGACAGAGGTTGTAAGAAAGCTGGTGCTGGAAACCATCAAAGCGGTTAGTGATTATGTGATTACCAATGAGGAGGAATTTATCAACAGGATATATTCCACTTCGAGAGACAAGCAGAAAGAGAGCATAAGGTCTTTAAAGCGAAAAATTGCACAGGATACCAAGCGTGTAAACGAGCTGAATATGCTGATGAAGAAACTGTACGAGGATAATATCAGCGGAAAGCTGTCAGACAAGCGTTTTGAATTTATGCTCAGCGAGTTTGAAAATGAACAGGACACCCTTGAAATATCTATGGAAAATGCCAAAGTCGAGATTGAAAAATATGAGAGTGATACAGTCCGGGCAGACAAATTCATAGAACTTGTGAAACGCTATACGGATTTCAGTGAATTAACTACCCCCATGCTGAATGAATTTGTGGAAAAGATACTTGTCCATGAAGCGGATTATTCAAGTGGCGAGAGGGTACAGGAAGTGGAGATTTACCTGAACTTTATCGGGAAGTTTAAACTGCCTGTAAAAGAACCGACTGCGGAAGAAATTGCAGAGCACGAAAATCTGAAAGCACGCAGGGCAAAAAAAGCAGAATATAACCGCAGATACATGGAAAAGCGGAGAAAGCGTATCGCAGAGGAAGAACAGAAATCAAAGGAAGTAACAGTAAACGGTTAAGGGTATGGAGGATAGAGAGCTTATGAAACAGGAAGAAATCACAAAGTGTACAAAGGTTGTGGAACTGTTCCGCAGTATGATGGATGAATTGGGAGATATGTGTGTGGTATATGATGTCAGTTTCGGTTTTATTGTACTGGAGTATTACATGGATGGGTATTTTGAGAATAATTCCAACTACGACAATGCAGAGGACTTGTATCATCACTTGTTGGATAAATGGAAATTCTGCTGGATTGTGGATAAGGCAAAGGTCAACGGGACAGAAGAATTTGAAGATTATGAACCGTCATTGACAAAGGAACAGCGGGCAGAAAGGGATAAGGCTTTAGCACATTTTGAAGAAGCATTCCGGCAGATACAGACGGAATAAGAAAGTGTCACAACATCTGAGGGGGCAATCGGTTTGAACACTGATTGCCTTTTCTGACAGGAAATGGACGATTTAAGGCGTTCCTGATGAAGTGACAGGGAAATATGCCTTGCATGTCTTTTGACACGCTTAGAGGGCATAAAAAACGGAAAAAGGCTACACAATTTGAACATTTTGAAGGAGGGTATCACAGGGGCGAGGATGGGCAAAAAAGAAAAAAGGTTGTGGGTGTTCTTTTTGAATGACAAGAACAGGATACAGTATAATGACCAGTGCAAGAAGTGTGTGCATGACTGTAAGCAGAGTTTCCGGTGCAGGATTGTGTGGTGTGGGAAGTATTACTCTAAGCGGAGGAAAAGACGGTGATTGCTATCATTTGTTTATCTGAGTATAATTATACTGATAATGTTTGAAGGACGGGTAAATTATGGAATATATGTCTTGCCCCGAAGCAGCAAGGAAATAGGGCATATCGGAAAGACGGATACAAAAATTATGTGAGGAAAATCGCATTGACGGAACTGAAAAATTTGGTCGTGCATGGATGATACCAAAAGATGCAGAAAAACCCGTTGATGGACGTATGAAAACAAGGAACAAACAGGAGGAGAATCATGGAATTTAATGAAAAGCTACAACAGCTTAGGACTGGAAAGAACTTAACGCAGGAACAACTTGCGGAGCAATTATATGTATCAAGAACAGCCATTTCAAAATGGGAAATGGTAGTGTAAATTAATTTGTGTCTTTGGTAAAAAATGGCTCCTTTTTGG
>CALZFY010000015.1:0-34280 GCA_945786935.1 uncultured Lachnoclostridium sp. | reverse complement strand
TGAGGGGGATGGAGCCTGCGATGTGGGGTAACACCTGTCTCCCGGAGCGTCAGTTGAAAGCCAAGAGAATAATTAGTAACCTAAAGCCCCCTTTAGTTAATTTATTCTATCACAGAAACGTCCATTTTCGAAATCATTTTTTTGTTGACACCATCGCTCATTTCCTTAAAATAATAATAGAAAGTTTTTTGGTACAAAATTTTGATACATGAGGAAATTCAAATGAACAAAGAAGAAATATTAAAATATGCATTAGAACAGGGTTTTTCTGATGCCGCCATCATAGAAACAAAGGATATTGTCTTTGACCCTTCTTTTCGCCCTTATTGCGAGGAAAACCTGTGTGGCCAATATGGTGTCAACTACACCTGTCCGCCGGTTTGCGGAACCCCGGAAGAAATGAAACAAAAAGTACTCTCACACAAATATGCCATCGTCCTGCAGTCCCTCTGGGAAATCTCGGATTATTCAGATAAAAAAGCAATCAGACAGGCAAAAACAAAGCATAATAGCGCTGCCCTACAGGTAGCAGAAAAAATGAGAAGCGAACATCACGAAGGATTTGTAATAGGTGCCAGCGGATGTGCCCTCTGTACTCCCTGTGCCATGGCCAATAACCAGCCTTGCAGGTTCCCGAAACTGGCATTTTCCTGTATGTCCGCTTACTGTATCTTTGTCAGACTGCTTACTGAAAAATGCGGCATGACCTACAATTGGGGAGACGGGCTTTTAGCATTCTTTGGGATGTATGTATTTGATTAGTACATTTTTTAGTAATGAAATCACATCACAGAACAATCTAATTTTCAATATACATTCCCATTGACCACATAACAAAATTTATGTATAATTTTGTTATCAAATAAGGAGGTGTTCATAATGCCAACAATCAAATCAAGCGCTGATTTAAGGAATAACTACAACGAAATCTCAACATTTTGCCACAACTATCCTGAACCAGTTTTTATTACGAAAAATGGAAAAGGCGACTTAGCTGTTATGAGCATTGAAGCCTACGAAGAATTAACCAGTCGCTTTGAATTATATAACCAGCTCAAAGAAGGGATGGATGATATTGCCTCTGGCAACACCCGACCATTTTCTGAAGCAATGGCTGATATTCGGAGTAAACGTCGCAGATGAGTTATAAAATTCACATCACAACTACCGCAGAACGTGATATCCTACGTGCCGCTGACTACATCGAATTTACGTTGAAAAACCCCACTGCCGCCGATCATCTGCTTGATGTAGCTACGGATAAAATCAACTCATTGGCAGATATGCCAGAAAAGTTTCGTCTTGTAGATGACCCCGTTCTGGCAAGTTGGGAAATCCGTTTTATTATAGTTAATAATTATCTGGCCTTTTACACTATTGATAAAGAAAAACAAATGGTAATTGTTATACGATTTCTATATCAGAAAAGCAACTGGAACTCCATTCTTCGTCGAGGTTTCTCTCTTATTTAAGGAATCTGTTTCACAGATTCCTTTTTCATGTGAAGCCTTATATGCAACAACAGCTGCAATCACAGCCGTAATCATTCCAATCAGGATAGCACTTATTATAGATGCACCGATTATCGTCTTATGACAAGCCTTCTTTTTTGCTTTCCATGTCAAATTCTTTTTTCGAATATATCACTGCTATCACACTTGCCAATATGAGATATACCAGCATAAGGATTGTACTGATGGTTCCGTTTGCAAAAACAGCAGTCATAATTGTCAACAATCCTGCACAGATCATGCATATCGCCCCAATAAGGTTACTCTTTCTCCATGTATTATCATTATGCATACTCCAGACAGTCCTGACTCCTACGACAGAATTTTTCTTTGCCTTAGTCATAATATTTCCAAGGACAACAAACACAATGCCGCCTAAAATACAAGAAACCTTTGCAATGTCAACGGTTGGCTTAGGACTTCCCGTAATTGCCTGCACATAAGAAGAATAGAGAATAAAATAATGCATGATTCCAAACATTATAGCCTCTGAAAGTCCCACAATACCTAATACCTTTGCAACTGATTTTGCTTCCATCTGTTCTTTTTCCGTATTTGCTCTTGATGACTTTTTCTCAAACACACAGATTAGTATATGCCAAAAAAGTGTGATAAACAGAATTACTATCGGGAAAATAAAGCTTTCCATTTTATTTTCCCATCGATCAGTGTTGCCAGCCAAATCATGATGCATAGGTATTACATCTGGCATAAACTGTAATACAATACTTGTGACAACCACTGGAATCATTGCAAAAAACCACATGAATCTTTTCATTATTTCTTCCCTCCAAACTGATTACCCCATAGGATTAGTTCATCAAAAACAGTGTGATTTTAGTATCTGACCCTAGCAAGCAGTTGATGCTTCATACTCTAGTACAATAATCAGTATGTTATAACCAGTTGATGTATATATCCTCAATGTAAAAATAGCTTTTCAATCCTACGTTCTTATATAACCATCAAGAACAGACCTGACAAAAGAATCAAACTAAATATAGTGGATATCCATTTAGCAAGACCTGCAAATAAATCAATTTCGAATTTGAAAGAAATTGGAACTGCAGGTAATAAAAAGATGAGTGAGTAGAAAATTGTGTAATGTGTACCACTATTACCATTTGACCAAGCAGGCATTCCCAATAAGGATAAGACCGTATCACCCAGACAAAATCCGTTTAATCCAAAGTTAAAAGACCAAAGAATCGCAAATGCAACTAATAAAAAAGAGATTGTTCCGACACCAATTTTCTTCATGATATTTCCTCCGTATTTCAACTCCTTATTCCACTGTGAGGCTGAAGCTTATCCTCTACCAAAAATGAAAAGAACCAATTCTAATACAACCACTGCAAGTATACAGATAACCCCAATCACTCGAACAATATGAAGGTATAAATCAGTGGGTTCTCCATCCTTTACTGTAAAAAAGTGGTCAACTCTCCAGATAAATCCCGGATTTTTAATCATTACGATTCCCGATATAACCAGAAAGACAACAGCACATACTTCCTGTAAAATATTCATTTCAAAACCTCCAAAATAATTCCGAGTTTTCAAACTCTTTTAAATCTTTAACACTTTTGATACGATATCATCATTATTTAATTTTCGTCCCGATTCCCATCACCACTCTGGTTACATGATTGGAATATGCCGCCAGTGCGGTGCAGATGCGTCCGGTATGTTCCCTGTAATCTCTTAAAAAACGCTCGATTGGTACCAGACCATAACCGATCTCGTCCGATACGATGATAATATTCGGATTGGATGAAATGATCTTCTCCGCCAGATCATCGGTAGAAATTCCGTCCCTCATCATTCGTTTGATGTATTCCTGAAAATCATAGATACCACCGCAGGTTTCTATTTCTTCATAGAGACAGTTTTTCCCATCAATCCAGGAAATATCAGGATATTGCTCCTTTGCCAATGCAAGCTGCCCCTGATTAGCCCCGCCAATATACATGTTCATATGTGCTATTCTCCTACTTGATTTTTACAGGTATTCATCTGTTTGGTACCTTGCGGATCCAATGGCTACTTCACTATTACGGGAATCCCATATACAACTTCCGTAACTTTGTCTGCGATTCCCGCCATCTGGCAGTTGATTCTGCCTAAAATTCTCTTATAACACTGCATCTCCGGGGTGTCCTCTGCACACTCGGAAGATACCTCATTGGTCACAACGACCACATGATCACAGGTTTCCACCAGTGCTTTCACTCCCTGAAACACCCAATCTGCAAGTTCCTCTTCTGTCGAATAATTGGAAAGATTGTGATACACTTCGTTCGCTGTCAGATTGGACATACATTCCAATAAAACAGAAGCTTTTGAAAAAGGGAATTTTTGTACAAAATGAAAAAGGTCTGTGTAGCACTCCAGTGTTTCAAATCCTTTTCCCTTTCTCATCTGCCTGTGACGGTCGATTTTCTTCTGCGTTTCCGCCCCAAAGGGCTCCATGGTGGCGATATAATATAATGCATTCTGTCTGTTATGATATTGTAAAATAGTATCCTCTGCATAAGCAGACTTTCCGCTGCCGCTGCCGCCTGTCACTAAGTGAAACATCGATTACTTCCTCTATGTAAATATAGTTCTAATTTGCCGTGGCTAAACATTCTTTGTTCTGAAAGAAACAGCTTAGGGTAAATCCCATTTAACAATCGGGAATCAGTTTTCTGATATTTCCAAACTGATGAACACCGCTCATCCATTGTTCTGTGTCTACTTCCACTTCATATCCCATTCCGTTTTTTACCTGCCAGTCGTAAAAATCTTTATGCTCACAGGAAAACCGGTCCATTAAGGTCATGATGGTGCCTCCGTGAATGACAAAGGCAACGGATTCCTGACCTTCAATGCATAACTTCGCCATGATTTCAAGAAACCCATCCATACACCGCCTGTCAAACTCATCTCTTGATTCTCCGTTTGGGATTTTTCCTTCTACCCCTTCAGAAATCCACTGACGATATTCGGGACAGTCTTTTAATTCTTCATAGGTTTTCCCTTCAAAGTCTCCAAAATCTGTTTCCCGAAGCTTTTCACAGCAAAGCTTTGGAATCCCCGGATAGATCCGTTCTGCCGTCTCACGACAGCGAACCATGGGGCTGGTGACCACCAGAGACACTTCCGGATAAGAAAAAGAGGCCGCTCGAAGACTTTCTGAAATCTTCGCAACTGCCTCCTGATCCAAAGGCTCATCGGTCCTTCCAATATATTGTTTTAGCCGATTTCCTTTCGTAGGAAAATGCCTGATCAATACAACTTTCATCCATACACCTACTTTAATACCTGATATCTCTCCACCTGAATATCTTCAAAGGTTCCCATCTGGCGGTAAACGGATAATCCCATTTCAATAACCGGAATGGCTGCCACGGCACCGCTTCCTTCCCCAAGGCACATATCACAGGTAAGCATTGGGCTAAGTCCTAAAGCATCCAAAACAAGCTTGCCTGCCGGTTCTTTGGAAACATGAGACGCCAACATATAATCTGCGGTATTCGGATTCATTCTTACCGCACAAAGTGCAGCGACAGAAGAAATAAATCCATCAATGATAATGGGAATATGATAAATGGCACCGCCTAAAAATACGCCGGTAAGTCCTGCAATATCCAGTCCTCCGACTTTGGATAATACATCCATGGCATCTTCAGGGTCTGGCTGATGCAATTTTATGGCATCTTCAATAACCTTGATCTTTCTATGTAAACCTTCTGCGGAAAGTCCTGCCCCCCGCCCTGTCATAACTCCAGGCTCCTGATTTAACAATACGGAAGCAACCGCACTGCTGGTGGTGGTATTTCCGATTCCCATCTCACCGGTTGCCAGAAGATCATACCCTTCTTCTTTACATTTTTTGACTGCTTCGATACCAACAAAAAGCGCCTGACATACTTCTTCTTTTGTCATGGCCGGCTCTTTTGCAAAATTTCTGGTACCGTAACAAACCTTCTGCTCCTTTTTAGTAACACTTGGAACATCTACTACCATTCCGATATCGATTGGAAGAACATCTACCCCTGCCACATCACACATGGCACAGACACTGGTAGCATGATGGGTAAAATTATCAGCTACAATGGCAGTTACCTCCTGACCTGTCTGGGTAACCCCTTCTTCCACCACACCATTATCCGCACACATGATCAAAAGACCTTTTTTCTGTAGTTTGTAGTCTGAAGTTCCTTTGATTCCTGCTATTTTTGTGACAACAGTTTCTAATTTGCCGAGACTGAAAAGCGGTTTTCCAATAGCCAGCCATCTGTCATAGGCCTCTTTCATAGCCTTTTCATCCCCCGGCAATATCTTCGATATGATCTCATCTATATTCATTGATTCATAATACTCCTATCGTATTTCTTCCTCAGTCACTTCTGAAAGATGCCCTCTCATGCTCCGTTCCATTTCCTTTAATTCTTTGGAAAAACGAACCAGGCTGTTTTGGAGCTCCTCTTTTTTGGCCTCTTCATTTTTATAGCAGATGCGATGCTCCATACTTGCCCAGAAATCCATGGACATGGTACGGATCTGAATTTCTACAGGGAAATATTCCATTCCATCCACATGATAAACCGGAACACCGTAGATCACATGGTAGCTTTCATAACCGCTGTCCTTTGGGTTTTCAATGTAATCCCGTTCTCTGATAAAAATCAGATCCTGCTGCTGCTTTAAAAGCTCTGCCACGGCATAAACATCCTCTTCAAAGTAGCAAATCACACGAATTCCTGCGATATCACGAATATTATCCGCAGCTGCTTCCACTGTCACAGGTAACCCTTTTTTAATAAGCTTCTTTTCCAGACTGGCTCTTTTTTTGATACGGGTTTGTATAAAATGTATCGGGTAATTCTGATTTTTCTTTCTATAATCTTTATTTAACACTTCAAGACGCATACAGACGTTATTCATGGCGTCAGTATATGGCCTGATTAATTCCTGATATTCTTCTTCAGGGATACGCTGTAATTCATCCGTCATGATTCGCTTCATCTCCAATGCTATGTATTCTTGTACGTTATCTGAACAGTTCCGCTCATTGGCATCTGTTCAGTATCTTCCAAATACAATTGTACCTTAGATTTTAGATATTTTCAACAAGATTGACACAAAAATAACATTAATATTTGTTTAAGAATCCGTTTATATATTATAAAATCCCAGTAAACCATTACAGATCTCTGCTATCCAGAACAATGGTAAAAGGTCCGTCATTGAGCAGGGATACGTGCATATGTGCACCAAAGATCCCTTTTTCTACAACAGGAACATTTTTTTTACATTCCTCACAAATATATTCATATAAAGCATTGGCCATCTCCGGTTTTCCTGCTTCAATAAAGCTGGGGCGATATCCTTTTTTGCAGTTGGCATATAAGGTAAACTGGGAGATCATCAGAAGTTCTCCTCCTACATCTGCCAGAGAAAGATTTGTTTTTCCTTCTGCATCCTCAAAAATGCGAAGACCTACCAGCTTTTTCACCAGCTTATCTGCCACCTCTTTGGTATCTTCATCTGAGATTCCAACCAGCACCAGAAAGCCTTTTCCAATCTTTCCTACGATTTTTTCATCTACGGTTACGGACGCCTCCGATACTCTTTGTACTACAAATTTCATATAAACTCCTTATTTGACACCGACGAAATGCAAAGCATTTTGGAGGTTGGTTTTGAACAATTACCCTTATTTTATAAAATAAAACGGATCTTCACTATGAATAAAATTCATCAAAAGATATCCTGCCATCACGGAAATCTTCCCGGTCTTTAAGATCTCTTTTGCCTGCTCCCTGTCAGCAAGAATTACTTCGATATCTTCACTTTCTTCTAAAAATGCATTAGAGGGCTCTCCAAAAGCTTCTCCGTAAACAGTTCTGCAGGACTCATCTGTCATACCGATCGTAGTAAAATAAGGCTCACTGTAATAGTCCTCATATTCTATCGGCACAAAAGATAGTCCTGTTTCTTCCTTCATTTCTCTCACAGCAGTGATCTTAAAATCTTCCCCCGGATCTACCAAACCAGCCGGGAGCTCATAAATATAGTCTCCAATGGAATATCGATACTGTCTGATCAGAACAATACGGTCTTTCTCCCCTTTATGGATGGCATAAATGATCACACCATCGGGATGATTTTCCCTGGTAACAGCCTTCAACCCATCAATATCCGTTGCCCTGGAAGCCACATAATATGGATGAACCCTCCCGGTACGGTCTTTTACCGTAAATTCAAACATATTCAAAAATTTCTGTTTTGTTTTCTGTACAATTTCTAATATTTCAGGCATAATAATTCTCCATACACTTAGAGGGCGGCATAGTACCGCCCTCTAAGTTATTTTATTCTGATGAACTGCTGTATGCTCACATGTTGTTAAGTCAAAGTCAGGCCTAAGCATCCAGTTCTTCTACTGAGATGTCTTTACCGTCTCTCCAGATTCTTTCCAGATCATAGAACAGTCTGTTTTCTTCATCGAATACATGAACAATGATATCTGAATAATCCAGTAAGATCCAGTTTGCTGTCTGATAACCTTCCACCTGCTTTGCTTCTACGCCGGCCTTCTTAAATAAATCTTCCTGTACACTGTCTACCATAGCCTGTACCTGGTTTCTGTTTGAACCGCTGGCAATGATAAAGTAATCTGCAAGTACGGAAACACCGGAGATATCAATGATCTTAATGTCATTTGCTTTCTTTTCTTCTAATGCTGCACATGCAATTTTTGCAAGCTCTTTTGATGTTGCTGCCATAGGGATTCCTCCTTATTTCTTTAATTTCCACTTATAAAAATCGAAGCTTAACTGTGTCATGGGATCAACGCTATCCGGGCGGTCACTTAAATAGCTTAAGGTACTTTCCAGTACCTGATACAACGCTTCCTCAAGATTTTCAAAGGAAAGCTTACGAATTTCACGCAAATTTGGAGCTTTATCGCGATTCGGTTCAATATAGTCTGCCATGTAAACGATCATCTCCAGCATAGTCATGTCCGGTTTTCCTGTGGTATGCCATCTGATAGCGCTTAAAATTTCCGGATCATTCACACCGTAGGCCTTCTGTGCCAGAAGAGCTCCTAACTTTGCATGTAAAAGAGAAGGGTTTTTCTCTTCATTTTCTGTAACCTCAAGATTATGCTTTTTACAAAGCCTGATCTTCTGGCTGTTAGGAATACATTTTGCACAGTCATGGAGAAGTCCTGCCACTGCCGCTTTGGTCATATCAACTCCGTATCGCATAGCAAGGCTTTCCGCAGTATACATCACACCCAGCGTGTGCTCAAACCTGTCCTCGCTAAGTTCTTCCTTCATTTGCTTCTGTAATAATTTTAAATCATATTCCGCCATTTGTGAACCTCAAATCTACGTTACTGTACACTCTGTTCCAGTAACAAATCTGCTCTTTTGTTTGAGAACCTAAACCTGATGATAAAGTCCCCGCTTTAAAATATAATCCCTGACCTTCGTCCCAACATACTTCGTCACATCTTTCCCTTCCGAAACCAGTTCTCTGATCCTGCTGCTGGCAGCCTCCACCTTTGGAGAATTCAAAATCAGGCATTTTGCACCAAACATCTCTTCTATTTCCCTGATTTTGTCCTTTAGCTGTGAGATACCATCCTCATCTCTGGAAGCCACCAAAAGAGTACAAAGCTTTGCAATGACCTCCGGTTCTCTCCAGGTCGGGAAATCTTTCAGAGAATCTGCACCGATGATAAAATAAAACTGCTCACCCGGATACTTTTCATGAAATTTCGTCAGAGTTTCATAAGTGTAATGATATTCCTCCTCGGATTTTTCCACAGAACACAGCTTCATATAAGGTGCGTCTTGAATGGCAAGGAGAATCATGTCACAGCGCAGGGAAAACTCCGTCTGAGGGATTTCCTTCTTATGAGGCGGTGTTGCGTTAGGCATGATCCAGATTTCGTCTAATGCAAACTGCTCATAAGCTGTCTTTGCCAGCATGAAATGCCCTTTATGAAAGGGATCAAAGGTTCCGCCGAGGATTCCGATTTTTTTATTCATTTCTTTTTGCTTTTGGCAGTTCGATCTTCTTGTTTTTATCTTTTCCCTCTTTGTAAAGGACGATTTTTTTACCAATGACCTGCACTACCTGAGAACGTGTCCTCTCTGCGATAACTTCCGCGATTTCTCTTGGATCATCCTCGCAGTTTTGAAGAACACTGATTTTAATCAGTTCTCTCTTATCTAAAGCCAGTCGGATGGCTTCTACATTTTCTGTTGTAACACTGTTCTTGCCTACCTGAAAAATCGGTTCCATAGTCATGGCAAGACCCTTTAAATATGCTCTTTGTTTACTTGTCATTTTAATCATATCTGTTCAGATATGAAGCAAAAATCTATTCAAAATTTACTTCGCAAATAGATTTTTGCTTGCCAAACTCGGGATTTTCTTTCGAAAACCCTCGCGGAATCGTGGCTTCTGAACATTTACTCCATATTAATTTATTTATAATAATCAAATACCAGTCCGTACATACGAACAGTATCGCCTTCCTGAATACCTGCTTCTTCAAGCTGTTCTAAAATACCGGTATCTTTTAAGAACTTCTGGAAGAAAGCAAAGCCTTTTTCTGATTCCAGATTGGTATAGCCCAGCATCTTTTCAATACGAGGACCTTCCACGATATAGGTATTTTCTTCCTCGGTAGATTTTTCCACAGTAAATGGCAGGTTTGCATCGAATCCGATTTCCAGTTCCGGGAAATATTCCTGTTCAAATACGATTTCCTTCACCGGAGTCTCATCCAGAACCTTTTTCACATAATAAAGCAGTTCTTTGACACCCTGACCTGTTACCGCCGAAATCGGGAACACCTTGTAGCCCTTCGGCTCAAATTCCTTACGGATGCGATCGATCGGGTTTTCGCTTTCACCATCGTCATAAATTGCATCCACTTTATTCGCCGCAATGATCTGCGGACGGCTGGCAATCTCTTCATTATACGAAGCAAGTTCCTTGTTGATGGCATAGATATCTTCAATAGGATCTCTCCCTTCTGTAGAAGCTGCATCTACAATGTGGATCATGCAGCGGGTTCTTTCAATATGACGCAGGAAATCATGTCCAAGTCCTACACCATCTGCAGCACCTTCAATCAGTCCCGGTACGTCAGCAATGACAAATCCGTCACCATCTAAATCAACCACCCCAAGATTTGGAGTCAAGGTGGTAAAATGATAATTGGCGATTTTGGGACGTGCATTGGTTACACGGGAAAGAAATGTGGATTTTCCAACATTGGGGAAACCTACTAATCCAACATCTGCAATCACCTTAAGCTCCAGCATAACTTCCAGCTCCTGAGCCGGCTGACCCGGTTTTGCATACTTTGGAGCCTGCATGGTAGAGGTGGCAAAATGCATATTTCCAATACCGCCTTTACCGCCCTTTAAAATAGTTACTTTTTTATTGTCACCGGACATATCGGCGATGACTTTACCGCTGGCTGCTTCCTTGATGACAGTTCCTTCCGGCACCTTCAGGATAATATCCTCTCCATCTTTGCCGTGACATTTTCTCTTACCGCCTTCTTCTCCGTCTGTGGCAGAGAATTTTCTGCGATGTCGATACTCTGATAATGTATTTAAGCCTTCATCCACAACAAAGATGACATCTCCGCCGCGTCCTCCGTCACCGCCGTCCGGACCTCCGTCCGGAACAAACAATTCTCTTCTGAAGGACACATGACCGTTGCCGCCCTTGCCGGAACGAATGATTATTTTCGCTCTATCTGCAAACATATTTTTCTCCTTTCGGGGAACACTAAAATAATAAGAGTTTCGCTTGCGAAACTCTGGCGCCTCCGGTGGTCGCTTGCGACATTTTCCATATACACCGGAGTGCGCATCCTCCCGGAGGGTTTTGCTTTATAGGAAACTATGTTTCCATAAAGCAAAAGGCTTCAAATCATCGCTGACCTGAAGCCCCATTCATTACTCTGCTACTGGATAGACAGAAGCCTGCTTCTTGTCTCTTCCTTTTCTTTCAAATCTTAAAACGCCGTCAACTAATGCGAATAATGTATCATCGCCACCTTTACCAACGTTAACGCCTGGATGAATTTTTGTTCCACGCTGTCTGTAAAGAATGTTTCCAGCTTTTACGAACTGACCATCAGCTCTTTTAGCGCCCAGTCTCTTGGATTCGGAATCTCTACCGTTCTTAGTAGAACCAACACCCTTTTTATGAGCGAAAATTTGAAGGTTCATTTTTAACATAGGTTACACCTCCTAAAGTCATAATATAGTAGAATGCAGTTTCAAACTGCCAGATGCTTAATTAAAAAGCTTATTTGTTGATTTTTTCGATCTTTAATGCAGTGTACTGCTGTCTGTGACCATTTTTCTTGTGATAGCCAGATTTTCTTTTGTATTTGTAAACGATAACTTTTTTTGCTTTTCCGTCACCGATTACAGATGCTTCAACTGTAGCACCTTCTACGAAAGGCTTACCAACTACTAATTCAGAATCACATACACCTAATACTTCGTTAAATGTAAGTGGAACCTGCTTCTACATCAAGCTTTTCAACTTTGATGATATCGCCTTCTGCTACTTTGTACTGTTTACCACCTGTTGCAATAATTGCGTACATATGGCACCTCCTAAAATATTTACTCGCCAACTTCGGTGGTCATTCTCTGACACTTTTACCTCATTGTGCGGCATCCTTTGTATAATAACAGCAATATACCCTTAAGTCAAGCTTTTTCTACAATTTTTATATGTTTTTTCCCGTAGGTTTCCTGAATATTTTCAAGCCCAAGCACCAGGGAATCCATCAGGAGCTTCGTTTCCGGTGAAAGAGGTAATTTCGTGAATTTCCAGCGTACCATCCCGTCAGCTGCTTCTGCTTTGAAAGCATCCTTCGTAAATTTTTCAATGGAATTGATGGTATTGACAGTCAGTGCCGAAACTGCCGCACAGATAATGTCTTTCCCTGCTTCCCCATAGCCGGCATGGCCTTTACAGGAAAAACCCTGATATTCTTCTCCTGACTTTCTAATTTCGACGGTAATCATAATTGCCCAACTGCTCCCTTAAGCTCTTTTTCACCTTTTTACGGGTAACTTCTGCAAGATTTAATTTTGTTAAATCTACTAAGCTCGCCTTCACCGGATCCTTCTTAAGCTCTGCATTCAATACAGACAGTACATCCAGCTTGTCAGCCTCATTTTTCATATCGATAAAATCAATGATCACGATACCGGAAATATTACGCAGACGAAGCTGTTTTGCAGTCTCCACAGCTGCTTCCTTATTGATTTTTACAAAGGTGGAGGAAACCTTCTGGTTGCCATCATATTTTCCGGTATTAACGTCCACCACGGTCAGTGCCTCTGTAGGCTCGATTACCAGGTATCCGCCGGATTTTAACCACACACGGCTTCTGGTGGCATCATCTAACACGGTTTCCAATCCAAAAAGCTTCCAAAGGGAATAACCCTCATCCTCATAAAGACAAAGTTTCGGAAGATCCTTTGGCTGGTGCTCCCTTAAAAATGCATGAGCCTGTTCAAAGATTTCCGGATCATCGGTAACGATTTCATCCAGTTCATCCTGACGCATATTGCGAAGCTGTTTAATATAAGGCGCCTCATCCTGCATCAGCAGAGAATATACGGATTTGTGAACCCCGTAGTGAACAACCCGTTCATAAAGTTCCTTTAAGGAAGCAAATTCTGCATCCAATTCTTCATTGGAAGCATTTTTAGCGTTGGTACGAATGATCAGGCCAAAGGAAGAGAGATCTTTTCCCTGTGCATAGGAAGAAAGACGTTTTCTGTCCTCCTCTGCCAGTTTATTGGAAATTCCCAGCTCATCCTTGCGCTTGGTAGTCAGTACGAAATACCTGCCGGTAAAATTCAGATTGGTAGAAACAACCGGTGCCTTTGTCTTGACTCCGTCTTTTAATACCTGAACCAGAAGCTCATCTCCCACAGCCAGCTGCTTTCTGTTTTCTCTCTGATTTACATAGATGGCATCCTCAGCATCTGACAAAGGCAAGAAGCAAAGAATCCCTTTTTTGATTTCCACAAAAGCGGCATCGATATTCTTTACTATATTTTTTACTTTTCCAACGTAAATATTCCCGATGAGGGAACGTTCTTCCTCAATATCACAGGAAATTTCAACACATTCCTTCTGATTCATCAGAACAGATAATGTTTTTGTCTGATCATCTGAAGCATATCTGCTTACATATGGTATTTTTGTAATAATTAATTTATGGCTCAATGTCTTCACCTAATTCCTCTAATGGTACAAGTTTTTTATGCTCTTCATCTCCGAGATCTGCATAGACCTCCATGCGGCAAACCTCCAACGCGAAAGGTTCCAGTGAAATACCGCTATATTTTCCAAAAGCTTCCATCACAAGCTCCGGCTTTAAATTATTGACACTTCCGCAGGCAACCTGCATAAAAATTCCGTCGTTTTCGATTCTGCACTGATAAAGCATTGGTTTTAAATCCACCTCCGCTTCGGAACGTTTGGTTTTCTTGGTGATAACCATAGCATCCTGTGCAAGGAATTTTTCAAACTGTTCTTTCCAGCCTTCCAGCGCATATCCATCCCGGAATTTTACAAAATAATCTGCTGCTGCCACACTGGCCATGGCATTTTTTACCGTTTCCGGAAGACGTTTAAAGGATACCACCTCCATGCCTTCTACCATCACACCGTTTAATGCCTCTACTGCTGCTTTGGAGCTTTCACAGGAATTTACCTGAAGGTCCACATATTCTCCTTCTGAGGTCAGCCCCACACCTAAAGGTGCCGCAAAGGACATGATCATATGGGGACTGAAGCCTTCCGAGTAAGCAATGTCAATGTCTGCTCTTCGGATGGCTTTCTGGAAATATCTCATAATGTCCAGATGACCGATAAATTTCATACAGCCATGCTTTTTAAATTTCATTCTAATGTTCACAGCAGACACCTCCTTTATATTTCATGGCACCGCAGCCGGAACACTGCATACGGCAATTTGGCGTTACAGTTTCTTCGGTTGCGCGCTTCCATTCATTTTGCAGGAATTTCTTCGTTACACCGATATCAATGAAATCCCATGGGAATACTTCATCCAGTTCTCTCTTTCTGGTCGTATAAAAATCAACATCGATTCCGGCCTCTTCAAATGCATTAAGCCACCTGTCATAGTGGAACTGTTCACCCCAGGCATCATAGATACAGCCCTTCCTGTAAGCACTTAGAATTGCTTTTGCAACCTTGCGGTCACCTCTTGCCAGGATTCCTTCCAGGATGGTGACATCCGCCTGATGCCAGTTGTATTTTAAGCTCTTTCTGTTTAACTGTTCTTTCACCTCTGCATTGACAATACGGGCCTTTCCCAGGAACTCATCCATAGTGTTCATCGGTGCCCACTGGAACGGTGTAAACGGTTTTGGCACAAAGAAGGAAGTACTGATGGTGATCTGGCACTTTCCGTTTCTTTGATCCTTTGGAATCTCATAATATCTTTTGGCAATCTTTTCAGCCAGATGGGCAATGCCCTTCATATCCTCTTCTGTCTCTGTAGGAAGTCCCAGCATAAAGTAGAGTTTTACTTTATTCCAGCCACCCTCAAAGGCCAGACCTGCACCACGCAAAATATCATCCTCGGTAAGTCCCTTATTGATGACATTTCTCATCCTCTGGGAGCCGGCTTCCGGTGCAAAGGTTAAGGAACTTTTACGGATATCCTGCACCTTGCTCATCACATCCAGAGAAAATGCATCAATTCGTAAGGATGGCAGGGAAATATTGATTCCCTTTCCTTTAAACTCATCGATTAAGAAGGTAACGAGTTCTTCCAGCTGCTGATAATCGCTGGAGCTTAAGGAGCTTAAAGATATTTCCTCGTGTCCGGTATTTTTAAGCATTTTATAGGCGTATTCTTTTAAGACTTTCACGTCCTTCTGTCTTGTAGGACGATAAAGCTGTCCCGCCTGGCAGAAACGGCAGCCTCTGATACAGCCTCTCATGATTTCCAGAACAACTCGGTCCTGGGTTGCCTTGATAAATGGAACTACCGGTTTTTCCGGATAAGGAGCATCGGTCATTTCCATAAAGATCTGTTTCTCGACTTTGGCCGGAACATCCTCATATTTTGGCTTCATTTCCAGAATCGTACCGTCCTCTTTATAAATCACATCATAAAGAGACGGAACATAGATGCCCGGAATATGGCTTGCCCGGCGTAAAAATTCCTCGCGGGAAGCACCGCTTTCTTTCCATTCCTTATAAAGATCCATAAGCCGGAAATAGACTGTCTCTCCCTCTCCCATATAGAAAAGATCAAAAAAATCTGCCAGAGGCTCCGGGTTGTAGGTACAGGGACCTCCACCAATGACAAAAGGATGCTCTTTGGTGCGTTCTTCCGCCATCAATGGGATCTGAGATAACTCCAGTACCTGCAAAATATTGGTGTAACACATTTCGTACTGGATCGTAATGCCAAGGAAATCAAAATCTTTCACAGGCTCCTGGCTTTCCAAAGCAAAGAGAGGAATCTGTTTCTCTCTCATGATCTTATCTAAATCTGTCCATGGAGAATAAACTCTCTCACACCAGATATCGTCTCTTTGATTAAACATATCATACAGAATCTGAATACCCAGATGGGACATTCCAATTTCATAAACATCCGGGAAGCACATTGCAAAACGGATTGCAACGTCTTTTTTATCCTTCATCACACTGTTGACTTCATTCCCGATATAACGGGCCGGCTTTTCCACTGTCAGAAGTATTTCATCTGATAACGCAAGCTTTCTCATGTATCTTTATTCCTCCCTGCCGCCAAAGTGCTCCGGCGGTAATTCTTCTATACCACTTTCCTTGTAAGCCCTTAATGCAAAATACATATAGCCCAAAGAAATCACATAGCTAAAAAGTGAATAATTCGGTACGCTGATTCCGGTGACTGTCTGGATAAATAACAGCACCGTAGACAATGTTCCGGCATAAACTGCCATTTTAAACAATTTGACATTTCCAATGCTCAGTCTCATAAATGAAGCTATGATTCCAGCCATCCATGAAACGATCAATGCCACCAGGAAATAATATCCGTAATCCATCAGAAATGACAGTACAAACATCCATGCGATCATCACATACATCACCGGAATATAAGACATAAAATCTTCTTTTGTAAAGGAAAATCCCGGCATTTCATCAAATCTTGCAGAAATTTCCTGCATTCCCGGAACATTCAAATAGATCTGCTCTTTATCGATCATGATCACATAATCATAGGCACCATACTGACCGTCTAAGTCTGTAATATCCTCTTTTACAACATTAGGATCCGCTTTAATGAGAAAATTGTATTCATCAATTTCCACCGGTTCTTCGCTCCAGAATCCATGTTCTGAATCCACCCGGAAATTCGGAACCTCTTCCTCCAAAATTTTACCAAAGCCTCCATTTGCCATAAATTTCGCCATAGGAACGCCCATAGTAAAAATTCCGGCAAAAAGCATTATCAGAAAAACATAAAACAACAGGCTTCTTTTTTTATAATTCATAAAGTTCCGGTAATATTCCGGACTGGTAATTGCATACCAGAAATCTTTGATCGTTTTCATTTTCTACCTCCAAACATACGAAATCATTATAACAGAATGCGCATGTCCTTGCAAGACATGCAAAAACGGATGCTATACATCATAACACCCGCTTTGCGCTGTTTCAAATAAACTTTCTATAAACTATATTCCTCTTTAGTTCACTATCTTTTCCCATATCTTTTAACTGACGCTCCGAGGAACTACAGTTACCCCACTTCGCAGGCGTCGTCGGCTCCAACTAATCCAAGAACATCTAATCACTCGCAGGAGAGCCTGCTTCGCGAAGATGTTCTAGGATGGATTTTCCGCCTCCTTTGGCTTGACGCTACGTGGTGCAACTGTAGTTCCTCGGGCTGTGAGTGGTAAAACATAAGAGGAATATATTGATTTAAAGTGACTGTTCAGAAACAATTATTCCGAGAAAATTTCATAAGAAAACTAGAGATATTTAGCTGCGAAGCATATTATTCTTAGATTTTTTGTCTGGAAGTCACCAAATAATCATGTATTACGAGGCACATAAAAGTGACCATTTAATCTCTTGAATTTTACCACTCACAGCCTGAGAGGCAGGTGTTGCACCACGAAGCGTTAAGCGGAAGAGCCCGAAAATCCACTCTTAGAACTGCTTCACGAAGCGTGCTCTCGCGCAAGTGATTAGCAGTTCTTAGAGTTAGTTGAGGGGGATGGAGCCTGCGAAGTGGTGTAACACCTGCCTCTCAGGCGTCAGTTAAAAGCCAAGAGAAATAAGTTGATGAACTAAAGCCCCTTAAGAGTTTCAAATGAAGTATCCTTCGTCACTTCCTCGATGATGCGTTCACTCCCGATGCCCTGAAAATCATAGCCAGTATAGTCCAGTGACAAAAACAGGACAAATAAAATGACCGCAATAAAAAATTTGATCTTCAGATACAGTAAATCGCGTCTCACCACTTTGGTGCTTTCCGCAGAAGGTGAATTTCGCCTTTTCTCCCCCTGAAAATATGCCATCCTCTCCTCAGCAGTCATAAAAAAGCCTCCCCTATAAAATCTATATATTTTATAGGGAAGGCCTATGATTTTAGAACCCCATCAGTGACGATTGTCTAATTCTTCAATAATCTCACTCCAGGTAATACCTTTCTCTGCCATCAGTACCATGGCATGGTAGAGAAAATCTGCCATTTCGTATTTAATTTCTTCCGGATCCGGATTTTTTGCAGCAATGATCAGCTCTGCCGCTTCCTCTCCCACCTTCTTTAAGATTTTGTCAATGCCCTTGTCAAAGAGATAATTGGTATAAGAGCCTTCCTTCGGATGTTCCTTGCGGTCGATAATCGTGTTGTAGATAAGCTCAAACACTTCCAGCGGATTGCTCTTTTTATAATCCCTTTGCAGCATGTTGTTAAAGAAGCAGGTTGGTTTTCCTGTATGACAGGCAACGCCCACCTGAGATACCTTTGCAAGGATCGTATCATAATCACAGTCTGCGGTTAAGGATTTTACATACTGCACATGACCGCTTGTAAGTCCCTTGGTCCAAAGACACTTTCTGCTTCGGCTGTAGTAGGTCATCATGCCTGTTTCCAATGTCTTATTGAAAGCTTCTTCTGTCATATAGGCAACCATCAGCACTTCGTTGGTGCGGTATTCCTGTACCACCACCGGAACCATACCGTCGGAATTTAACTTCATCTCGCTCCAGGAAATTTCACTGCGAAGCACATTTGTTTCGATTCCCATCTGGGAACCACGGTTTTTGATCTGCATAAAATCTGTGGTTTTCTGGCTTACGTAAGGTCCTGTAACACCCATGACTGCATTTTTTTCTAAAATATCAAAGATCTCATGGTCTTCCTTTACGGTTGCAGCCAGAATCGGAAGAGAATATTTATAGTAAGCATTCTGCGGAAGATCCCGGACTGCTACGACCATGCTGGCATATTCCTCCAGAGCACTGTTGTTAGCCATCAGCTGCTCCTTACAGTCTACGGAAGCCGCAATTTTGTCTTTGCCGAAACGTTTGGACACTTCTTCCAGCATATCCCGGTTGTTTTCTTTGGAAAAATTCAAAATTGCCTTGGTACAGCCGGTATAGAGAATCTTTTTTACATCCTCCACACGATTAATGTTTCCGCCGCCATACAGCGGAATCTCTACCTCACGATAAATCTGTTTCATGGTATGAAGATTTGTTTCATGCTCCTCATCGTCAGAGGATAAGTCATAAAGAATAATACCATCTGCGCCGGATTCACTGAAATATTTTGCCAGCTCTACCGGATCCTCCCCTTCACAAAGGCCATTCTTTAAATAAATTTCTGCTATCAGTAGCTTTTTCATGTTATAACTCCAATTACAATTTTTCTTTTGTGGATAATACCCCCACAATGCGTTCATCTACCATTGTAGCAGAATCTAAGGATTTTGCAAATGCTTTAAACATTGCTTCCACAATATGATGGCTGTTGCTGCCGGAAAGTACCTTAAAATGTAGATTCATACCAGCACTGTAGGATACGGCATAGAAAAATTCTTTCACCATCTCAAGGTCCATGTCACCACATTTTTCCGTTGCAAACTGTGCATCGGACACATAGTAAGGTCTGCCGGAAAGGTCAATGGCACAAAGCACCAGAGCTTCATCCATCGGTAAAATACAGCTTCCGAAACGGCGGATGCCCTGCTTATCTCCCACCGCTTCTTTGATGGCTGTTCCCAGCACGATTCCTGTATCCTCAATGGTATGATGACAGTCCACAAACAGATCCCCATCCACTTTAACTTCAAGATCAAACAGACCATGTCTTGCAAACCCGTCCAGCATGTGGTCAAAAAATCCCACACCGGTCTTTACCTGGCAGAAGCCGGTTCCGTCAATGTTCAAAGACATTTTTATTTTTGTTTCTTTTGTATTTCTCTCAACAGTTGCGCGACGCATCGACTACTCCTCCTCAAAACGTACTTTGATAGAGTTTGCATGGGCTGTCAGCTGTTCACTTTCGGCAAATTTCATAATATCCCTGCTGACAGGCTCTAATGCTTCTTTGCTATAATATATAATACTTGATTTCTTGATGAAATCGTCTACGGAAAGAGGTCCGAAAAATTTTGCTGTTCCGTTGGTTGGCAGGATATGGTTTGGTCCTGCAAAATAATCTCCCAAAGGCTCAGAACTGTATTCTCCGATAAAGATCGCTCCCGCATTTTTAATCTTTGTCATAACTTCAAAAGGATTTTTTGTCATGATTTCCAGATGCTCTGATGCAATCTCATTGGCTGCAAGAATCGCATCCTCCATATTGTCTGCTACCAAGATGTATCCGTAATGATCAACGGATTTTCTCATGATCTCCTTACGGGAAAGCTCTTCGATAAACTTTTCAACCTGTACTGATACGGCCTCGGCCAGCTCCTTACTTGTAGTGACTAAAATTGCTGATGCCATCTCATCGTGTTCTGCCTGGGATAAAAGATCTGCCGCCACATACCTTGGATTGGCAGTTTCATCTGCCAGCACCAGAATTTCACTTGGTCCTGCAATAGAATCAATACTTACATATCCATAAACTGCTTTTTTCGCCAGTGCCACATAAATATTTCCCGGGCCTACGATCTTATCTACCTTTGGAATGCTTTCTGTACCAAAAGCTAACGCCGCAATGGCCTGGGCACCGCCTACCTTATAAATCTCGTCAGCACCGGCTTCGTTAGCTGCCACCAGGGTATTTGGATTTACCTTTCCGTCTTTACCGGGGGGCGTTACCATGACGATCTTTTCCACTCCTGCAACTTTGGCAGGAACCACATTCATCAAAACACTGGAAGGATACACTGCCTTTCCACCCGGTACATACACACCGGCAGAAGCCAACGCTGTTACCTTCTGACCAAGCATCGTTCCGTTTGGCTTGGAATCAAACCAGCTGTACTGGCGCTGCTTTTCATGATATTCTCTAATATTTACTAATGCTTTTTTAATAACTTCCAAAAGCTTTGGATCCACTAATTTGTATGCTTCTTCAATTTCTTTTTTTGTTACACGAATATTCGAAGCATCGATTGTGGCGCCATCAAAGCGTGCGGTATATTCAAAAAGAGCTGCATCCTTTTTTTCACGAACGGTATCGATAATCTCATTGACTCTGTCAATATATTCCCCATAGTGATTAGGACTTCTCTTTAACAGATCATTTAACAAATCCTTTTTGGAATTTTCATCCAAAGCTACAATTTTCATAATGCTACCTCTTTTCCTATAGTACTTCTCTGATTTCTCTGATGAGCTTGGAGATACGCGCTCTCTCCATCTCCATGCTGACACGGTTTACTACCATTCTTGCCGATAACGGACGGATCTCTTCCAGAACCTTTAATCCGTTTTCCTTTAAGGTAGAGCCGGTTTCTACAATATCTACAATGACTTCTGAAAGGCCTACCAACGGTGCCAGTTCAATAGAACCGTTCAGTTTAATGATTTCCACCGTCTGATGCTTCTTATCATAAAAATAATCCTTGGCAATGTTTGGATATTTTGTCGCAACCCGGATCAGTTCCTGGCTTTCCAGCTTTTCTCTGGCACTTTCCGGACCACAGACACACATTCTGCATTTTCCAAATCCAAGATCCAATACCTCATACATTTTACGACTCTCTTCCAAAATCACATCACTGCCTACCACACCGATATCTGCGGCACCGTATTCCACATAGGTTGGAATATCCGGACCCTTGGCAAGGAAAAACCGAAGCTTTAATTCCTCATTCACAAAAATCAGCTTTCTTGTATCAGGATCTTTCATTTCTTCCATATGGATGCCGATCTTTTCAAAAAGCTCCATAGTCTTTTTCGCAAGGCGTCCCTTACAAAGGGCAAAGGTCAGATAACGGTTTTCATCGCTGCCCTGAATTTTTGCTGCTTCTTCCTTGCGGTTTAAGGCAAGCATCAGCTGATCGATCACTATGGCAAAGCCTACTGCCGGAAGCTTTCTTCCAAAATGGCTTAACAGCTTGTCGTAACGGCCGCCCTTGACGATAGCCTCGCCGCTTCCAAAGGTATAAGCACGGAAAATGATTCCCGTATAATAATCATATTTACTTAACATTCCAAGATCAAAGGATACATACTTTTCACAGCCGCAGCCCTTTAATCCCTCATAAATGTCTTCCAGAATCGTAATTGCTTCCAGAGCCATTTCATTGTCTGTCAGACTTCTTGCTTTTTCCAGCACTTCTACGGAACCGGAAAGATCTGCCAGAGCTCCAAAGGCGATTTTTAAAGACTCCGGTATATCTAAGGTTTCCACAAGTTCTTCCACTGCAAAACGATTCTTCTGTGAAATATGAATTCGCAATAATTCTTCTGTTTCGGCATCCAGATCAGCTTCTAAAAGAAGGCTTCTAAAGAATCTCACCTGTCCTAAGCTTACCTGAAATTCTTTCAAACCTGCTTTTTGAAGTGCCGCCACCAGCATGGAGATCAGCTCCACATCAGCCTTTACAGAACCATCACCCATGAGTTCTGCTCCAAGCTGTGTCGTTTCCTTCAATCGTCCCTGGTATTTGTCATGGTTGATGAAGGTGCTTCCCATATAGCAAAGGCGAATGGCTTCATCATTGTGAAAATATTTGGAAACAGCCCTTGCAATGGATGGTGTCATGTCCGGTCGAAGTACCAGGGTATTTCCCTCTTTATCAAAAAATTTATATAATTCCTTCGATGGAACGGTACCGACTTCCTTACCGAATACATCAAAAAATTCAAAGGTCGGAGTCTCGATTCCCTGATATCCGTAGGAATTCATTACCTCAAAAAGAGTATGTTCCAGCTCAAATTTCTTTACAAATTCACTGCCATAAATATCTCTCACACCTTCCGGTGTATGTAATAACTGTTCTTTCATCATCTATTCTCCTATAATTTCGCTTTACTATGATAAATCATTAAAGTATATCTATTATAGGAAGCATTTTACTTTCTGTCAATAGCGGATTATGAGCTTCCTACAAAGCCATCTATAATGTCTTCTCAAAATTGCCACCTTCAAAATATATATTGTTTCCACTACTGTCTTTATGAAAAGATAACTGTTCTGTTTCAAGCAATTCAAAGCCCAGACTACTTAACAATCTGACAGACGGCGTATTTCTAAGTGCAGTGCCTGCGTGAATCTTTTTTGCACCGATACTTTTCATATAATCCAGAATTGCTATCATACTTTCTTTTGCATATCCCTTCCCCTGATACTTATTAAGGAATCCATATCCCATTTCATATCCATCTTGTCTAATATTCATGGATGTAAAACCAATCACCTCATTTTCAAGACATGAAACAAAGAAAATATGGGCTTTTCCCTTTCGAGTTGCATCAGCCCATTTTGCGATTTTATTTTTGACATTTTCAGAATCAGTATCCTTATAAGTGTCATAGAAAACATATTCCGAGTTTTTAAAATCCGTCCATATGGATTGGATGCTCTGCCAATCCTCTTCTTCTATAAATCTGATAGTTAAACGATCTGTTTTCATTCGTTAGTCTCCTCTGATTTCATGAACTCAATGCCATCACCAAGGAAGAATATCTTGTTGTTTTTTCTCTTATATCATCTTCACTTACACCATAATAGCGATATAAGTCCTGCGAAATATTTCTTAACCGTCTCATTAATTTTTTATTACCGGAGTAAGATATTCCAAAAATATTCCAAATAAAATCTATTTCCATTGTAAGAGAATACATATCTGATTTGATTTCATACATATGAAAGTCCATGAAAATTGCACAATCCGGAATCTCCGCAATCATTTTACTTCGTTCATTCAATTTATCAAAATATTCTTTTACAGACTCTTCATTAGAAATATCCGGCTGTCCAATATTCTCCATCTCTCCCAGCAATTCAGGTTTATACTGTAAAATCAGGCTCTCTTTTAAGCTTTTTCTCTGCTCAAAATATCTCAACTCATCCTGATTAATTTCAATGAAATCATAGCGATTCTTTGCATATGCTACCAATTCATCAAGCATATGCACACCTGCAACTATTTTCTTTTCTGCCCTTTTGCGTTTACATTGATAGATATAATTTCGTATTCTCAACTTTAGAGGCTGTTTTTCTGATTTTCCAGCAATAAAAATGCTTGTCGGTCCATCTGCACCTCCTATGATTGAAACACCACCTTTGCTTTTTGCCTTCATTTATTTTCACCTTTTTATCCAATTCTGTAAGATGCAAAAACCCTTCTAAATATTATGAAGGGTCTTTACATGCCTTTATTCTTATATGATTTTTTGTTTCAGTTCTTCCTCCGAAATAGAAAGTCTCTTTGCAGCCTCTGTAACACTGAGAAGACCATCTTTCACAAGAGAAATAAATGCCTTTTCTTCTCCAAGTTTTTCTCCACGCGCTTCACTTTCCTTAAATTCGTCTTCCATAAGCTCATATAATGCTCGACACATTCCGCGCACCTCCTTAAACACATCTTTATTTGCTTCAACTATAATATCCATTAATGACTGATGTAAATTGTCATTTTGATAGTTCTTATATGCCCTTAACAATTTTTCAGCATCCTCTGCATTCTTCAAATCATTCGTCAGATTGTGAAGCCAGAAATTCTCTTCTTCCGGTAACTGCGATGTTACTATAAATTGTATTGGAAACCTGTCTCCAACTACACAATAAATGCCAGCCTCTTGTCTATGAACCTGCAAATGCTGTTCCTTCTGCAAATGTCTGATAACTTTTCTTGGATACCGTTTCGTCACATATGATATCGTAATTTCCTTCGACTTAATCTCATTTACCGTTTGTGTATCTAACTTATAAAAACAAGCGTACCCATAAACCTTATAGAAATCATCTATACTAAGATAGTCTTCAGGACTTTTATATTCTATGATGTTATGTTTTCTAAATATCCTCCCGATATTTTTTCTGATGGATACCTTTGGATCTTTTTTGATAATCAGCACATCAATCTCTTTTGGTTTTGTTCCCAATTGGTGCTCATTTTCAAAAGTCAAATAATGCGACTCTTCTGATAATTCAATTTGGATACCTGCATAAAATGCCGGGTGCCACTGTAAATCATGGCTATCTTTTGTTTCCTCGTTCATTGTGAACCTCCTTATGAAATTTTTTGGAAGTTCACAGATCATGTATCTTGGAGAACTTCCGCTCTACTATGGGATTAAGCATGAATTTCTCAAAGACACAGATATTAATCTGCAATAGAATGAATTGAATTTCCCTTTTTTGATTTAACGGGTTTAAGAAACTTTGCTTTACTGATATCCTAACATAACAATTAGATTACCACAATTAAAATCAACTATTTTTTATGTTTTCCATCATAAGGAATTGAATTTAGTCACAATTTCTTTTTTCAAGCTCGATATTAATGCCATCCAGATATGGCACAAACAGTCCATGGGACGGATGAATGATAAAATCCATATCCAATTCTTCAAAGCGGAAGCTCTTTCTGCCTCCGTTTTGGGCACGATCCCAGAATTTTTTCATCTGGGAAAAATTTAGGTAGTACATGACATCTCTGGCTGTATAATGAATGATCAGAAAAGAGAGACCCTCCTGCTTTTCAAAATCTTCCATAAACTGTACCTGATGCTCATGAATGTTGGCTATAGGAAAGGTGTCCGTATGACATTCCTTGGCATCAAAACAGACCGGAATCCCCTGCACAGCTCCGATATAGTCTACGGTACTCTTCTGCTCAAAGTAGGCCAGTGTAATATGATGCTTTTCTTTGTCTATCTTAATGGGCGTAATCGGAGTCGGAACCTTCTGGATCAGCGCCAGTCCCATCTCCCGATATTTTTCGTTGGTGCGGTTGATCAGATCCTCTAACCCAGACCCACGAAGCCCCCTGGAATTCCATGTTGCCATAGTGCTCTCCTATGAAATAAATTTCAGTATATGTTGCTATACACTACGTTCCAGTAACAATGATGTCTGAACAATAGCCAGTATTTACATAATATTTTTAAATACATCAGGTAATTCTGCCGAAATGATTTTTCCGTTATATTTGGAAAACTCTCCATCAAATCCATCCAGCTCCAGCCGGCAGGCATGAAGAAGCTGGTATTTTACACCATATTTCTTAGAAAGCTTTCTATCTCCGTATTTTGGATCTCCCAGGATCGGATGCCCGCTAGAGCTTAAATGGGCACGAATCTGGTGTGCTCGACCGGTAATGAGATGAACTTCCAAGAGCGTGAGTCCGTCTTTATGTTTCAAAGGCTGATAGGCTGTATGGATCTCTGCCGCATCCTTTTTCAATGTTTTATAAATCTCAACCTTGTTCGTCTTTTCATCCTTCCATAAAAAGCCATCAATCTTCTCAGCTTTTTTCACCTCGCCCTTTACAATACACTGGTAATATTTTCGAACCGAACGTTTTGATAAAGCCGTTCCAAATTCTCTGGCTGCCTGATAGGTCTTGGCAACAATGAGAATCCCGGAAGTATTACGGTCCAACCGATTACAAACCGAAGGCTTAAATACCTTTAAGGACTCTTCCGTGATATCTCCCTTTTCCTGCAAATATCCAAGGGCATACTCATTCATGGATACATCCTTAGCCTCCGCCTTTTGGGAAAGCTCTCCTGCTGGTTTATTGATGATAAGAAGATTCTCGTCTTCAAACAAAACCTCCAGATCTTTTTTTACAGGAAACTTCACTTCGGAAAGCGACTGTCCCTCCCCTGTAAATTTCACAAGGGTATCCTCTGCCAAAAACAGCTTGACCTCGTCTCCCGCAGACAGCTTTTCCGTGCCGTCGGCCTTCTTCCCATTGAGCACAATATTCTTTTTACGAAGCATTTTATAGATAAAGCTTCCCGGAGCTTCCTTCAAATACTTTTTCAGATATTTATCCAGTCGCTGATTTTCGTCGTTTTTATGTATGATTAATTGTCTCATAATTCCTCTATACAGACAGCGCTAACAGTGTATGCTTGATTAGCTGGTCTCTGTTTAAATCCGGGTATCTTGGATGAGGTTTATAAGGAATCTCTTCCTTAGTTCTTCTCTGAAGATCTCCCACTCTGTCCAAAAACTTCTTATATTCCCTAAACACCTTGACATTTTCCTTATAGTCGTTGGCATTTAACATCTTATACAAATGATTTTCCAGTTTTTTTATATCACATTTGGGATCCACCGTATAACAGATCACATCTCTGCCCTCTATGACAACTGCTTCCACTCCGTAAGAAGTCTCGGAAGTTGTAAACAAAAGCTCATAGAGCTGTTCCAGATTTCCTGCTCTTGCAGATATCTCTTCATAAAGCTTCTTATCCATAGGTTTTCTACGAAAACTCATGACTACACCGATCAGTTCTTTTGTACATGGCAGCACTCCCACGATTGCCACCACCGACAGCAGATTCTCTGTGGTTTTCGTTGTCAGTACCCCGATCAGAAATACACAAAGTGCCGCACACACATATAGTAAAAATTTCAAAATCTGCATCTTCCTGTGGGAGCTTGTATATCCAAAATTCCCTTTTGCAATTCTTTTCATCTGTCTCTCCTCAGTAAAAATATTTTATCTTTCACGTGACGCTCCATAAATTTACAGGTACCTCACTTCGCAGGTTCGCTTGTCATCAACTATCCATAAGAATTTCTAAAGGCTCGCACGTGTGAGTGCTTCGCCTAGAAATTCTAAGGAGGATTTTCAGACGCGCTACACTTAACGCTTCGTGATGCACCTGCAAATTTGCAGCCAGTCTGACGTCCCTTTGATTATATCATTCAACAGTCTACCGCTTCTTACGATGTACATTTCGAAGTGTCTTCTTCGGTCGTGCGGCCTTCGCTGGTGCCTTCTCCTGGCTAAGCTTCCGTGGCCGGATCAGACATTTGGAATCGAACCCAATGAGGTCCGTTCTTCCCGCCAGTTCCAGTGCCTCTTTGATGAGATCATAATTCTTCGGATCCCGATACTGGATCAGCGCCCTCTGCATTTCCTTCTCGTGAGGATTCTTCGGTATATATACGGATTCCCCGGTCCTTGGATCAATGCCTGTATAGTACATGCAGGTAGAAATGGTAGACGGGGTCGGATAAAAATCCTGCACCTGTTCCGGCATATATCCAAGATCACGGACAAACTCGGCAAGCTTTACTGCCTCTTTCATATCACAGCCCGGATGGCTGGACATTAAATAGGGAACCAGATACTGCTTCAACCCAAGCTTTTCATTCATTTTTCTATATTCCTTAGAGAATTTCTGATAAACCTCATTGGAAGGTTTTCCCATTCTCTTTAAAACTTTATCAGAAACATGCTCCGGTGCAACCTTTAGCTGACCGCTTACATGATATTTACAAAGTTCCTGTAAAAATAAGTTGGAAGGATCTGCAAGAAGATAATCAAAGCGGATCCCGGAACGCACAAACACCTTTTTCACCTTCGGCAGGCTGCGAAGTTTACGTAAAAGATTTATGTAATCCTTATGGTCTGCTTTTAGATTCTTACAAGGTGTCGGAAAAAGGCACTGGCGTTTAGGACAAACACCTTTTTCCAGCTGCTTTTCACAGGCAGGAGCCCTGAAATTGGCAGTGGGACCACCCACATCGTGAATGTAGCCCTTAAACTCCTGATCCTGCGTCATGAGTTTTGCTTCTTCTACAATGGATTCATGACTTCTTGTCTGGACGATCCTTCCCTGGTGGAAGGTCAGTGCACAAAAAGAACAGCCCCCAAAGCATCCTCGATTGCTGACTAAGGAAAATTTCACTTCAGAAAGTGCCGGAATTCCACCCTGTTTATCATACATAGGATGCCAGGTCCGCATAAAGGGAAGGTTGTAAATATCGTCCATTTCCATTTGGGACAACGGCTTTGCAGCAGGATTTTGTACCACATAGCAATGAGAGCTATAGGGCTCTACGAGGCGTTTTCCCGAATACGGGTCCGTATTTTCATATTGTGTTAAAAAGCTTTTGGCATAATTTTTCTTATCCGCCAGCAATGAGTCATAATCCGGAAGCAGCTCATAATCATAAACATTTTCCAGAGATTTTGCCTTATAAACGGTGCCATCCACAAAGGTAATATCTTCCACTGCAATGCCGGAGTTTAAGGCATCCGCAATCTCCACAATGGAGCGCTCTCCCATTCCATAAGAAATCAGATTGGCACCGGAATCCAGCAAAATAGAACGTTTCATCTTATCAGACCAGTAATCATAGTGTGCCAGTCGTCTTAAGGAGCTTTCAATCCCTCCAATGATAATGGGCGTCTTTTTGTATTGCTGACGGATGAGGTTTCCGTAAACAATGACCGCTCTGTCAGGACGTTTTCCCATCTCCCCGCCGGGCGTATAGGCATCGGTCTTACGGTGCTTTTTTGCCACGGTGTAGTGGTTTACCATGGAATCCATATTTCCGGAAGAAACCAAAAATCCAAGCCTTGGCTCGCCAAATTCCGTAATACTTTCACTGTTTCGAAAATCCGGCTGGGAAATAATTCCCACGGAATATCCGTGATTTTCCAGAACTCTGCTGATAATGGCATGTCCAAAGGACGGATGATCTACGTAAGCATCCCCAATGACATACACAAAATCCAGCTGACCCTTCACTTCATTTTTACTTACCGGAAGAAAGCTCATATGCAACCTCAACTTTTCCTTCTAACATTTCGTAATAATCTTTAATATAGTAATCGCAGATGGACATAATTTCCTCTGCATATTTTGTGCTGTGGGAGTCCTCTATCCCAATGACCGTCATACCGGCAGCCTTACCGGCTCTCATACCATTGGGAATGTCTTCAAATACAAGACAGTTTTTCGGATCTACACCCAGATCCTCCGCCACTTTAAGATAGATGTCCGGTGCAGGTTTACCCTTGTTTACCTCACAGGCTGTCCGAATAGAGTCAACCTTATTGACAAAACCATGTGCCTCCAGGGCAGCTTTTGCAAGTGTTTTGTCATTGCTGGTAGCAACCCCGATCTTTATACCCTGATCCTTCAAATATTTCATATATTCTTTGGCACCCGGCTTTGCCTTGATCTCATATAAATACTTTTCATGTGCCATACGAATCCAGTCCAGCTTAATATCGTCCACTGTTTTTTCTGCAAGCTGGAAGGTTTCTTTAAAATAACAGGCAGTTTCCGTAAAACTCATGCCCTCGATGTCCTTTTGTAGTGTAGGCGGCATGGGAATTCCAAGCACCTGAAAATATTCTATATCAATTTCATGCCAGACACCCATAGAATCGACCAAAGTACCGTCAATATCAAAAATCACGGCCTGAATGTGTTCAATCATCTGTATTCTCCATTCTAATTTTCTTTTCGCTGTGACTGTTCAGTCGCTTATGGTTACAGGGCTTCCAAACAGTTAAACTTCATTTTCATGATCATTCTGCAGTTTTGCGATCTCATCCTCTGTCAATGTACGTACTTCGCCTGGTTTTAAATCCCCAAGAGTTAAGGAACCCATGGAAATACGTTTTAAATAAGTCACTTTCATGCCAATGGCTTCAAACATACGTTTCACCTGATGAAAACGTCCTTCACAGATTGTCAGCTCAATCTCTGAAACAGCACCTGATTTTAGAATTTTCAATCTGGCAGGGAGCGTTAATTTTTCGTCACCAATATCCAGTCCTTCCAGAAACTTTCCAATGTGCTCATCTCTTACCTCTCCGTCAATGATTGCAAAATAGGTCTTGTCCACATGCTTTTTCGGTGAAAGCAATTGATGAGCCAGCTGTCCGTCATTGGTAATGAGAAGTAACCCTTCCGTATCCTTATCAAGTCTCCCAACGGGAAAAAGATCATCTCTTCTCTCCGGTGGCAAATAACTCATCACTGTCTCTGAAAGGTGATCTTTTGTGGCAGTAACACAGCCTGCAGGTTTATTAAGCAGAAAATACTGTACTGCTTCATAGCATAGCTTCTCGCCTCCAAAGCAGATTTCGTCCATGGATTCATCTACCTTGCATTCCGGTTTCTTCACCACTTCACCGTTCACAGTCACCAGTCCTTTTTTGAGCAGTGCTTTCACTTCGCTTCTTGTACCGATTCCCAGTTCACTTAAGAATTTATCCAAGCGCATCATGACTGCCATCTCCAGCCCGGAAGATATTTATTACGAAGGCTTCCATTCACCAGCTTGCCCCAGCCCAGCGGGAATCCATCGACACAGACCAACTGCCAGCCCTTCTGGCGTTTTAAAGGCAGATCGTCTACCTCAATGGTCTCTCCCTTCAGATAACGAATGACTCTGTGATCCATGGCAGGAAGATCTATGACTGCCTTGTACTGATCCTTTTTTAATACCATGGCAAAGGCCTGGCTTGGCTCAAAACGGTCTTTTGTCAAAGTTCCCAGCAAAAGTCCGCTTCGAAGGAAACGAAGTCCTTTGATACCCTTAATGCCTTCCGGCATAAGATACACTCTGTCTTCCTGGATCTCAATATCATTTCCATCAATCGGATAAGAACAATCCTTCATAAATTCCTGTAAAAGTGCCGGCAATGGTTTTTCTTTCTTATGTTTTTCAGTCTGTGAAACCGTTTCGCCTTTTTTATGAAGAAGGGCAATAAAATGACCTTCTCCGTTCATCTTATGAGGCCAGATACGCACACAGTTTTTCAGATCATCCGTACCGCCTTCAATTAACTCCGGTCTTCCCGGGGCAAACCCTTCATATCGGTTTGGAATTTCCACAACCTCCAGATCAGGATCAAGCTCCAGCATAAACTTTACGGTTCCTTCGTTCTCCTCCGGTGAGAAGGTACAGGTAGAATATAAAAGCATTCCGCCCGGTTTTAACATACGGATCGCATGAGGTACAATGGAGCGCTGTAATTCACTGTAATGCTTTGGTCCGTAAGTCTCCCAATCCTTCATCATCCCAGGATTTTTACGAAACATTCCCTCTCCGGAGCAGGGAGCATCAATGAGGATCTTGTCAAAAAATCCGGGAAATTTTCCTGCCAGCTTTTCCGGCGGCTCACTGGCAACCAAAACATTGGGAATACCGAAAAGCTCAATGTTTTTTAACAATGCTTTGGCTCTGGAATTGCTGATATCATTGGCAACTAAAAGTCCTGTGTGGTTTAATTTTGCTCCCAGTTCCGTAGCTTTTCCTCCCGGAGCTGCACAAAGATCCAGCACCCTGTCTCCCGGTTCGATCGGAAGCAGATTGGCAGGCGTCATGGCACTTGGCTCCTGCAGATAGTAAAGACCTGCAAAATAGTAAGGATGCTTTGCCGGAGAAACGCTCTCATCATATTCAAAGGCATTATCGATCCATGGAACCTTTTTTAAATCATACAGACTCATTCTCTCAAATTTTTCCGCTGATAATTTTGTACGGTTCACTCTCAGACCGTAATGTCTTGTTCTTTCATAACCTTTTAAAAAGTCTTCATATTCATCCTGAAGGATGGCTTTCATTTTTTCTGTAAATGTAACCGGAAAATCCATATGTCACCTCATTCGTCTATTGTCTGTGTACAGTATTTCTCTGCCAGAATATCAAGCTGGCTTAAAAAACGCTCCAGCTGTTCTAAATTGTTCATGGAATAGATCTGATAAAATTCCCTGTGAATTTTTTCCATCTCTTTCCCATCCAAAACTCTGTATAAATTCTGTATCGTATTTAAAATATTTGCTACAATCTTTGCCTGATGTTCAAATGCATTCTGTGCATCCATGATTTCCAGACGGACCTGACTCATCTCTTTATCCAGAAGAACGGTAGCATCTGAAACTTTCAGGAGTCGTTCCTGTATTTCATCCGGAATATGCATCTTATATTTATATTGCAAAGAATGTTCAATCGTTGCCCAATAATCCATAGCCATGGTACGAATCTGCAATTCCACCATGATTTCTTTTGGTCCGTCCATCGTCTCCACAGTATACCATACGATCATATGATAGCTTCGGTAACCGCTGTCCTTTGGTGACTTGACATAATCTTTTTCCTGTTTGATCCTCATGTCACTTCTTCTGCGAAGAAGCTCCACGACCCTTTCAATGTCTTCCACAAACTGGCAGATGATCCGTACTCCTGCAAGATCTTCGATTTTTGTGGTCACATGCTCTATGGCAATCCCTTTTTTCTCACATTTATCAAGAATACTGGCAATGGATTTTACACGTCCCTCGACTCGTTCCATAGAACAATAATATCCCTTATCCTTGTATTCTTTGATCAAATGATTCAGCTTGCAGGTCAGTTCCTTTACCGCCTGCTCATATGGAGTGAGAATTTCTCTCCACATCTGTATTTCCATAGTCCCATGTCCTTTCTTTCAAGTCATTAAAGACCTATAATAATGTATCACACAATCCTCTAAATTTCCAGTTGTTTTAAATACCAATAGGGATTGATGGCCCGCTCTTTTCCTTCAAAATCCTTTACATAGATTCCCACATGAAGATGTACGGGAAAGTTTCCCTTCGTTCCCGGCTCTTTGCCATAACCGGAATCCCCCATTCTTCCCAAGATCTGTCCTGCTACCACCCGTTCGCCCTTTTCAAAGGCCTTCTCATAGGAATCCAAATGGGCATAATAATAGTAAACCCCGCTGTCTGACTCAATCCCGATTCTCCAGCCTCCCTGGTCAAGCCAGCCGATACTGCGCACCTTCCCATCCGTCATGCTGCAGACCTTCAAGGTTCCTCTTTCATGATCTATGGCCATCAGATCACATCCTTCATGGGTTCGTTTCCCACCATAGGTACGCTCTGCTCCCCAGCTGTCTTCAAATTCTACGGGAAAATCTTTCATGGATGATTCCTTTACTACCGGAAAACACTGAAGCTCTTCAAATATGGAATCAAAAAGCTCCATATACATTTCAAATTCATCTGCCCTTACCTCTTCTGATAAAGAGCTTACGGCTTTGCTTTGTAAATATAATAATTCCATCCCTATGATTACCCATAAGCTTAGCAGTAACATTATCTTTTTCATGAAAATCCTCCCGGGTTATTCACTTTACTGTACGGTCACTTTGCAGGGCAGTACAAGACCCTAACATCATATATATGCAAATTTCTGCACTTTCAGAACAAGAAACCCAAAATTTTTTCCAATTAACTGTAAAATAGAATTATTTCTTGTAACTGTTCAGAAGCCACTATTCCGCGAGG
>CALZFY010000014.1:0-35928 GCA_945786935.1 uncultured Lachnoclostridium sp. | reverse complement strand
TCCCCAGCATAGCTGGGGGATTAGACTTTTCATTAACCGCAACTTTAACCGGCAGCCCGCACACTTCCTTCATATGTGCGATCCAGCATGTTTTTGGCTGGAACCCATATTTATCTTTAACATACTCTTGAATCTCTTTATACGTTGCCATCACATCACCCTCCTCGTCTGACTTTCTTCTAGTTTATTTTACTATTACTGGATTTTCTCCCGATACCGTCTCCGATAATAATCCATCACCCGATACTCAATGACATCCTTCATCTGCTCCGCAAAAACATCCATTCCAATCACGTCCCGCAGTTCGGCCCTCAGAGCCAACGCTGCACCATCTTTTTTCACAAAAAATCCTTTCCCTGATTCCTGCAGAAAATGAACCGGCATCTGCATGATTTTCTTCACATGATCCTTGTCAGAAATACTGCAGTATCTTTCATAAGTAATATCTGTCTCCAAATCTTTCCAATTGGTTCCCGTAGAAAAGAACTCTTTCCAGCTTGTTAAAAGCTCCTCTTCCGAAACCTCCATACGCACATCCCCATGATTATAAAATGCCATCAGCACCGGCATTTTATATACCTTTGACATATTGGTAGTCTCAATCAGACTGATGAATTCTCTGCCAAGTCCCTGATATAAAGTTTCTTCTTCATCGCTAAGCTCATTTAGATCTTTCAGATAATCAAGATACCGTTTAAACGGGTTATCCTTGGAATGCGTCACTGCCATCTGGTAAATGTCATCATCCATATAGGTAAAGAGTTCCATTCTGGAAGGCCTTTTTCCCAGGAAATCTTTGATTCTGAAATATTCATTTTTGATTTGATCTTTCAGTTTCAAATGCTTCTTATCCATATCAGCAAACAGATCGATCAGTTTCATATCAAAATCGATAAGACAATCGTCCGGGAAATCCGACCTGTCTGCCGGATAATAATGTCCCTTCTCTGATAAACTTTTTCCGGTCAACAGGAAACGGACTCTTCCCGCCTTTTCATAATTTCCTATGAAATCCAGAACATTTAGATATTCTTTCCCCTTACTTTTTCGAAGTCCTCGGCCCAGCTGCTGAAGGAATACGATCGGAGACTCTGTCGGACGCAAAAACATGACCATATCTACGGAGGTGATATCGACACCTTCATTGAACATATCCACTGAAAAAATCACTTTGATTTCTCCGGTTTTCAGTTTATCAATGGCAACGCTTCTGTCTTCTGAATATTCTCCATCTGCATTGCTGTAAACTGCTACCGACGGGATTCCTCTATGACAAAATTCCTTTGCCATTTCTTCCGCATGTGCTTTGGAACAGCAAAATCCCAATGCCCGTCTGGAGCCATATTTGCAATAATATTTATAAATCAGATCGTGCCGGTGTACATTTCCTATGTAAGTCTCATTCAGTTCTTTCTCGTCGTACCTTCCTCTGACAAGATGTAATCCCGAATAATCCGTGTCATCATAGATTCCATAGTAATGGAACGGAACCAACATTCCTTTATTGATGGCATCCTTTAATGAGATTTCATAGGGCACATTGTAATCGCAGATCTCATAAATGTTTCTGCCATCCATTCGCTCCGGGGTTGCAGTAAGCCCCAGCAGGAACTGCGGTTTAAAATAATCCACAATCCTTCTGTACTGGTCATTGACTGCATGATGAAATTCATCGATCACCACATATTGGAAATAGTCCGGTGCAAAATATTTCTCATTCAGATATTCTTTCCTTCCAAGTGTTGCTACCGATGCAAATATCACCGACTTGTCCGTACATTTTTCCTCTCCATAAAAGAAACCATAATCGTCGGAACCGCGGACATTCCGAAAAGAGAGTGCTGCCTGCTTCAAGATTTCTTCTCTATGTGCAACAAACAAAACTCTCTCATAATCTTTCGAATCAAATGCAGCCAGGTAAGTTTTACCCACTCCGGTTGCCGCCTGAACCAACGCCTTTTTTGCACCTTCCGCCCTCGTATCCTCCAGAGCACATAAGGCTTCTATCTGGGCTCCTCTTGGCTCATAGAATACTCTGACCTTCGTATCTTCCTGCTCTTTTGTCTCACATTTTTCAAGATCCTTAGAAACTGCAGGACGATGCCAATTCTTTGAGTATCGCTTTAATTCATAATCATCTATCACAATGGAATGATTTTCAAATAAATCTTCAAAGGTACGGAAAAATTGATCGTAGCTCTTCTGATCCGTTTTACTGCTGAAACGATAATTCCATTCTATTCCGGAAGTCAGTGCACTTCGGGAAATATTGGAGGAACCGATATACAATTCGCTGTAATCAGCGTAGTGGAAGAAATAAGACTTTGGGTGAAAGGAGCGTTCTTTCTCGCTGTAAAATCGAAGGTCAACTCTATCCCCCAATTTTCTTTTAATCAGATACAATGCGGAAGGCTGTGTAATCCCAAGATAGTTTCCAGTCAGAATCCGAATCCTGGCACCACGATCCAATGCATTTTCCAGTTCTTTCAGAAGCATTTTCACGCCGGATTCCATCAGAAATGAAACGATGATATCCACACTCTCAGCTTTTTTGAGACTGTTTATCAACTGGGAATACAGCTGCATCCGCTTGTCCTTGTCCCCGGTCATGACCTCTGTGGAATAGCTTTCCACATAATCTGTATTTAATTGGCTTGCAGAAGCAAATTCAGCCATCGTTCTTCTCCTCTTCCCGGTCTTACATCCCCTGTAATCCAGTATTCTTTTATCCTAAGGCAGTCGATTTCTTTGAGAAATTTCGTAAAAGACTCTATGGTGAAATCTGTAAAATACCGTCCATTACGTTCTCCCTCAAATTCACTGTATTTGAAGGATGTATAGATCACTCCGTTTTCTTTCAATGCAACTGCCATTTTCCCAAGAACCACTTTCAGTTCTTCCCTCGAAAGGTGAAGGATGGAGGAACACGCCCAGATTCCATCATATTTTTTCTGTTCACGAAGCTCCTGAAATCGGCTATGCTTTACTTCAATTCCTGTATATTCACTGGCGATCCGGCAAAGTTTACCGGAACCATCTACTGCATCTACCTTGTATCCCTGACTTAAGAAGTATTTTGTATCCCTTCCGGAACCGCAGCCGAAGTCCAAAATACAGGCACCCGGATGAAGCATTTCCAAGAATCTATCCTGTGTTTTCTTGAAATCTACAGAAACAGTTCCTGCCACGAATGCTTCCGCATTTTCGTTATAATATTCCAGTGTTTTGTCGTTTGAATTTACCATATTGTCTACACCTTCTCTGTCGGATGCAACGGTTTGTTGCATTTCTTTATAAGAATACTTTAGCATACAGGGGATAGATACTCAAATCAATTTTCGCTTTTCTTTTCCTCTTTCTGATAACCAAGCAGACTTTTCTTGCTGACCTTGCACAATACCCCTTGTGGAGTAGCCAGAAGCACTTTTCCATATGCTTTTTTCCCAATTCGATCATATAATCTTCCTGCACTTACGCTGTCACCAAGAACTGTATACGGACTATTTGCCACATATCCAATCTTTCCGATTCCTTCTAATTTCATCATATGCATTGCCCGGCTCTTTCTCCTTACCAATCCCAGTCATCGTCCTCCATTGCATCATCCACACCGGAAGCATAATCATCATCGCTCCAATAGCGATCCCAATCGTAATCACCATCTTCATAGATAGCATTATAGCCTTCATCATAAGAATCCATGGAGCTGTAACTTTTCTTTGAAGAACTGCTGCCGGATGAATATGTCTTCTTGCTACTTGAAGTAGTATCGCTGCTCGTTTCATGAGAAGCACTACTGTTCTCCGTGTTTGATGAGCTACTTGAACTCTTAGAGCTTCCGCTGTAAGAGCTTCTTCCGCTCTTATAGCTGTAAGTGCTATAATCATGCAGGTAACAATAACTGCTTCCTTTCTTTGCATCATTGTTGCATCCGCTTTTGATACACTTTGGTGTACCAAGTTGTATGATCCAACCTATAAAAAACAGGATTACGATAGTGCATAAAATTGCCATCCCTGTGCTCATTCCATTTGAGTTTCTATTCATAATCGCTTCCTCCATTCCAATCATACATTGCCATAATCTGAACCTCTCTTTCATTGGTTGAAATATTTTCTTTGTTACCTTGAATTTGTTTGATTACACTATAGCTTTGCAGTTGGGGCATAAAAATACCACGAACATTCTTTCGTTTTTGCGAAACTTTTCCATACACAAAGAGGGCACTTCTCTAAATTTTAGAAAAGTGCCCTTGAATCTTCTGTCTCTATGAATCTTTTATTCCAATATCTCTAGTCTTTTCATTTCTTCCTTTTCAATCTGCTTAATGCTTTTCTTTGGTGTTGGTAAATCTTCAGGCATTGTTCCACCTAATTCAGCAATCGTCTGTCGCACCTTTTTACCGACTTGATAATGCACATCTCCAGCCTCTTTCTTTCCAAGCACCTGATCTCGTCTGAGTTTTTCATCGGTCTGGGTTGCTCGGAAAAGATTTGCTGCTAATTCGGTGCTCCCCATATGATCCAGAATCTGTTGATTTTTTTTCAAACCTTTTCTAGCATGAATTTCTTTCGCACCTAAGCCACCATATAATCCCTGATATCCTCTATTCTGAAAAATAGCATAATCTCGAGGTTCAACAACACCTGCATTCTTTGCAGCCTCTGCCAGCGACTTGTTATGTTCACGAATCTCATTTCTGATAGCAAGACGTTTCTGATCCTCGCTCAATTGATCATAATCGTCAATCAATTCTTGCTGTCTTGTCTTTACCGCAAAATATGTTTGACCTAAAGCAATTACTTCCTTACGTGGATCACCATTCATTACGATTAGATAACAGGCATATCTAGTAAGCATAAAGTCATTTATTTCTCTCTCAGCACCGCTTCCAATCGGAACCATTTTGCGTACCTCCGCAAAATGGTCGTCAACTATGTTCCCACTACTGTCACAGGCCTCTATAGCCTTCGAAATCACTTCAACAAAATATCTCCATTGGGAATATGACAAAACTTCTTGCAGTTCTCTCGCATACCAAAACTCCTGTCCATAATCGTTTATATGTTTTATATTTTCAAAAATAACTTCACTATATTTTTCAATATTATTTTCCATATAGATTAATCCCTATCATATTTACCCAATTGACTACAATAATTCTTCTTATAATTATACAGAACGCATGTTCTATTGTCAACTGCCATCGTATCTTCCGTATCACCATGCAGGAAATATTACAGCTTCCACGCTATATCAACAATACCCAAAAACCTTAAGATTCCTAAAATGGCGAGTATAATCACTTTAAACACGTAATAAAAAATAACGAACGGAAAGAATAAAACAATTAGTAGCATTTTTAACATGTCAATTACCTCCAAAATCACTGTCATGAATTGTTGTCGTTTTATTTACTACACTATATTTCAACTGCTGGGTCATAAAAATACCACGAGCATTTGTTCGGCACGTCCTGTTACATAATACTTCTTCCCACGAAAAAAGACACTTCTCTATCTTTTCAGAAAAGTGACCTTGATATGTGTTGCGTCATAAATAAATTGGGATTCTATTGACGCGTTTTTGCATATTCTCTATATCTACTTAAAAAAGTAGAATTACTAATTCCAAGCATCCTAGCCGCCTCTGTACTATTAATTTTCTTCGTTTAATAATCCAGGAACTGTATACGGACTATTTGCTACATATCCAATCTTTCCAATTCCTTCTAATTTCACCATGATTGCTTCTTTGTCATATGCATTGTCCGGCTCTTTCTCCAACCGAATCTTCATACCCGGTTTCAGGAATTCATTTCCTTAATAGTGCTTTGCTCCGGTTAATGTAAAATATACCTTACTCATCTTCGTCCCCCCAGTCATCGTCATCATAGTCTCCGGTACCTTCAAAGAATACTTCATGTTCTTCCTCGCTTGAACAAAGCAATTCTTCTGCTAAAAACATTTCTAATGTGTCAACTTCTCCGTCTCTATTAAAATCAATCCAACTCATATGTTGCCATTTTCTGAACCTCTCTTTCTTTGGCTAAAATACTTTCTTTGTTATTTTGAATTATCTGATTACACTTTAACTTCGTAGTTGAGTCATAAAAATGCCGCGAACATTTATTCGTAATCCAAATGAATTTCCTATACTTTTACACATAAAAAGGACACCCCTCTATCTTTTCTCTCAATTCACCCAGGCTCTCCTCCATATTTGCCACATCAACAAAAAACAAACGCACTGTTGTTTCGACTTCATTTGTAACAGGCCTAACACTGTCAAACCGAATAGGCTTATGTCCTCTCATCTCCTCATTCATCGGATAAAGAAGCCAGATTTCTCTGGTATCATATTTCTTTGAATATGCAAACATCTGATACATGTCACTTTGTGAGATTCCATAATTTTCCTTATCATTATCAATCAGGCGCTTCCATTTCGTATCCATGATAATCTTTCGGCCATCACGTTCCAAAACAAGATCCGGACGTAATGCAAACTGGTTTCTTGGCTCAGTAAATAAATAATGTCCCTTATCCTGACTGCTGACGCTCCATCCGGCAGGTACCATGACTTTTTTCATTTGCTGTGCCACATAACTTTCAAACACAGATTCCATAGGGAATAACAATGCTCTCGCAACTGTGGAACCTGAAAATGTGGTAAAACTTCTATTCGTCAGAAATACTTTTGACCACTGCATAAGCATTTCATAATCTTTTGTGTTTCGGTCTATTACAACTTTAGAAAAATCTTTCTGATAGTTTGTTGAAGGCTCCACCATTTCAAATGCTGTCAGTAATTGCCTGATCTCTTTTGAATTTTCCGCACTGGCAGTTAATTTATGCAACTTTTGCAGCGTTGCCTTTATAAGACGGTTCTCCGGACGGTTCGGATGGAATTCATCAAAAGCAACATAAAAGCGTTCCTTATGACCAACATTGGCTCTTATTTGTTGCCCCACAAGAAGTTTTCCTTTGTAGTACTTTAAATTGTCTTCCTGCAAAACATATGCCGACTTCACACCTTTCTTTACAATCTGTCTTACTTCTTGTAAGTACATATTGATAAACAACTCGTAAAGATTCATGCGGTCAACTTTTAGGGAAGCATCATGAAATACTTTACCGGGAAAATCTTTCATTGAACGGAGCATTTTAAGGAATACTTTCTTTGTCTGCCTGTTTCCTTCATCGTCCCCTTCTCCAAATGATATCTTTGGCAAAACCTGAATCTGAAATCCATTACTCATTTGGATCAATCCAACATATTTTTTTATGGAAACTACCTCTCCGAGATTTCTCTTATACCCGATCTTCATAAATTCCAATGCATCTGCATTTTCTTCATTCCCTGTGAACTCATGGATAAATGCTATCAGATTGTCGAATTCCTTTTGATCCAGATATTTATATTTTTTATCATCTTTGTAATCTTTGTTACAGATGATCGTGTCATACTCTTTTACCTCTAAAAGCTTATCCATGTAACCACCACACTTTATAATCCCGGAGCAATTCTTTTATAACTCTCGATATTCCTAAGAGCTGCGGAATTGATAGAATAACTCTTTTCCGGCAAATCAATGACATCTTCTACATTGCCGACAAAAATATCTTTCGCTAAAACCTTTGTATCTTTGATAAACTTCAGGTCAGCTTCTTCGTCTTTTTTACCATTGTCACCAAGCACCAGTTGAATTTTCTGATAGTCTTCATAGAAATATTCCTGCAAAAGAGGAATCACTGATTTTGCAAATATGTCTCCCAGGCATTCCACGGAAGGGTTGTCCTTCAACGGCATAAAAAAGGCATGACCGATAGTGTGCTCACGATCGTATAAAAACTCGATTCTCTTATTGATGACATCAAGCATCTTTGAAATATTCAGATCCTCAATTGTTATTCCTTTGAGGACATCTGAATTTGGCATCATCTCCACAAACTGGAATCGTCTGCGAAGCGCTGTGTCCATGAGTGCGATCGATCTGTCTGCAGTATTCATAGTTCCAAGTATGTAAACATTGGAAGGAACGCTAAACTCCTTCCCCGAATATGGAAGTATAGCTGACGCGGCCTCCGGCATCCCTTTTCTCTTGGTATCTTCTATCAGGGTAATTAATTCACCGAAAATCTTTGAAATATTTCCCCGGTTGATCTCATCAATAATGAATACTCTGTTCTTGGTCTCCACATCAACTTCTTCAGACAACTGATAGGTTTTGACCAACGTATCAATGATTGCAAAACAGACATCAAATACCCATTTATTCCCATTATTTGGGAGTTTTTCACGGTCTACATAATTATACTTTTCGTAAACTTCTTTCACTCTGCTTCTATGGAAGCTGGAACGTGCGGCAGTTTCACCCTCAAACTTTACAATGAATGTCTCATCGTCCAAAAGCTGTGTATCGACTTTGCTTCCACTACGTCTGGTGAAAGTAAATTTATTGTCTTTACTCTTTGCGTCTGCAACAAGCTTTCCCCAGGCATCGTCAAATGGGACACCTTTACATTCTTTACAAAATTTCTTAAACACCCCATCTTCAATGGCATACTGAATATCACCACTTGTCTGCTCACCATTCATTACAGGTTTAATACCTTCGATGAATTCCTCATATCCGTAAGACTGATGGAATGTGGTAAACGCTATCCTTCCATCATCTTTCAAATAATCATAGCGTTTCTTTACTTCCTCATATTTTTCACTGAAGATTTCCTCTATCGTCTTATTTTCACACATTGCAACGGCATAAATCACCGTATGGTAGGTCTTTCCTGTTCCAGGCGGCCCATAAAGTATTAGATTTTTATCAAAATTAGTATTCTTATTCATTTTGGGAAACTCACCTCTTTCCTCGATCGTTCGAGATTCATGGCTTTGTGAAACAAGATTCTTATATTCCGATTTGCAAAAATCTATCAGCTGAAAAACAGTAATAATCCCAGCTGTTGTAACTACTTTTGCATCTTTTCTGATATTCTCCGGAATTTCTCTGCCTCCGAATTCGCCCGCAAATGCAAGTCTTCGATTAGGTTCATTGGTTGCTCGAAGGTATGGATACGTATGATTTTCATGATCCCCGCAACACCATTGGCTGGTTCTTGCAGCCTCCACATTTGCACCATTGATTTGCATAGCCCTCTCGCGAATAGCTTTCTGCGATAAAGTATAATCCGAAATATTCCTTAAGCCATCTTTATGATATTTTTCATAACTGATTGCTGCAGCTGCTACCCATACAGAGTCATTTACACTGAATGTTCTGCTGATCATTATTAATTCAAATGTTGTAAGTTCTGCCCCTGCAGCGATCCTCTCATGCCTGTATGTATTCTTTTCATTTCCGGACACTTTACTTCTTTCAAAAATACCAAGAAACTGAAACTTCCCATTGATTCGGCCAAACACAAACCGTTTCTTATCATATTTGGGATCATCATAGTCTGTTTGTGTATCCACATCATGATTAATTTCAATGATGGTATTTCTGTCAGCCGACAATGTATTACTATATTTTTGTGTTCCACCAAAAGAATCAGATGGTTTATTATCTGTCTCTCCTATTGTTGGAAACCATGCGGCAAATTCGTCATTAATGTCATACCAGCCCTTCATCCAGCCGGTATAGTTCTGACCAAAGAATTTATTTATGATTTCAAAAATTTTTAGTTGTGAAACGTCTTCACCAATCAGCAGATTCCTTTGTTCCATACTCTACCTTCTCATATTTGTTCAACAATTTTATTTAGATTGTATCATATCTATACAATCTTTTAAATGGAAATAAAAACAGCTGGGCAATAAAAATGCCGCGAACATTTATTTGCAAACAGCCTGTTTCATAATACTTCTTCCCATGAAAAAGGACACTTCTCTTATGTTTTAGAAAAGTATCCTTGATTATATCATGATTGAATTCTATAACATTCTCCTTTAAACCATAAAAAGAAGTCACAAGCTTCTCTCTGCCAAAATTACACATTCAGCAGCCGTACTGGATGTTTCCTTTAAAAATTCAAAACCATTTTTGATCCAAAAATGTTCAGCCTGAGGATTTCCTTTGACCCATGCCAAGCGGATTGCCTGAAATCCCACAGATTTCAAATACCCTGCTAATTCTGTAATGATCGTAGACCCAATCCCTCTATTTTGAACACTCACATCAGTCATAAAAAATCCAATAAATGCAATTTTTTCTTCAGGATAGCCATCGATAAAATCCATGACCGCAATCATTTTTCCTGAATCGAAAAAACCGACATAATATTTATTTTCAATTCCTGTATTTGGCGGAAATGCGGTTAAATCATCTGCAATGCTTTTTTCTGTTACCATCGGCGGACAGTATTCATAATACAAACTGTTTTTCTTACACAGATCATAGATTTGCGGGATATCGTCCTTATTTAATTTTCTTACTTCATATTTTCCGGAAAACTTTTTTTCATTCATGTAAATACTGCCTCGCAAGCCTTTCTATTTCTTTCTTCATCTGATCCACTACTTCATCCGGTGATATAATTTTCACGCCTTCACCAAGTGATATGATCCATCCCAAAAACTGGTTACTGACATGGACATCGACATTTACGGTAAAATGTGCCTCATCTTCCGGGATCATCATCACATTTTTACCAAACCGGTCGATGATGACTCCTGCAAGGTCATTTGCTACCCGTAGCTTCACCTTCTGTTCCTTTCCACCATACATTCCAAAGCTTTTTCTGGCATAATCCGCCATGTCCAGTTTTTTAAAGCATTCCTTTCCTTCCCGTTTCTCGTCAGTCATCTGAATGTGAAGCATTTTATCGACGCGGTAATGTTTGATTTTTCCGCCATCAGAATCGTATCCTACCAGATAATAATTCTCGTCATCCCAGGAAAGTCCCCAGGGGCTGATATGGTACCAGGCTCCGTTGTGCCTTAGCTCCATTTCTTTTTTCACATTCCATTGAAAATACTGAAATCGGATCTTTTTGTTCTCGGAAATCGCATGATGGATCGCATCTACCAGAAGCTTTAGTTCCGGCAGTTCAAAGGTGCGGCTTACCACATGGTAATGGTAGCGGTTGCCCACCTTTTCTCCTTCCACCTCAATTCCCAGCACCTCTAGGTCGTGAAGATCACTATAAATGCTCTTGCGGTCTGCCGTGATATCGTATTCTCCCAGTGCATCTATGATCTCCGGCATGGTGATATAATGCTCATCATCCGTCCTTTCCAGCATAATCTTGGCAAGACGGTATAATTTGAATTTCTGGTTTGTCCCCTTTGGCATAACACATTTCCTCCCCGTCAGAAAAATCTTTATCAATCAGGCTTCCACAATTTTCCTTCTTTGTAATGTTTTCTGCAAAGCGCTACATAGCTTTCATTGGAACCCAGCATGATCTGTGCACCTTCCCGTACGATTTTTCCGTTTGCATATCTGGTATTACACTGGGCACGCTTTCCACACCAGCAGACAGTGGGAACTTCTTCAATAACATCCGCAATCTCCATAAGCCGTCTGGAACCCGGAAACAGATGATTTAAGAAATCCGTCCGCAGTCCATAACAAAGGACCGGAATGTGATAGAAATCCACGATATCCGATAACGTGTCTACTTCCTCCTCTGAAAGAAACTGCGCTTCATCCACCAGGACTGCATCAACCTTCTTGCCGTGATACAAGTATTCTGTATTTTGGGTATTCCAGGTTCCAGAAATCGTCTGTATAAATTCATCCACATATTCTGCCGGAGCAGACAACCCCATCCGGGACTGTATTTCATGTTCCCCGTCCCGATTGTCAGTCCTTGGCTTTAATAATACAGCATATTGTCCCCGCTCCTCATAGTTGTAACGAACCATCAGAATATTGGCAGATTTCGAACTGCCCATGGCTCCGTATCGGAAATATAATTTTGCCATTGATCACAACCTCCTCGAGCCTTTTGCTTTCCTTGCCATCTTGTTCTCATACATATTCCGGTCTGCCTTATCAAACAAAACCCGGAAAGAGCAGTTTGGTAACTCCGTGGACAGTGCCCAGCCATGTGCATAGCTTACTTCCACAAATTCGCCGCCACCGTGATGTAACCGGTTAAATTCCTGCACATCGTTCTTAAGGTGGCTTAAGATTTCCTCTACGCCTTCTCTAGAAGCATCATAGATGACTGCCATAAATTCATCTCCACCATATCTTCCCACAAAGTTCGGAGCAGGTACCGCATTGCGAAGCAGCCTTGCAAAGTTTGCAATCAGCTGGTCTCCCACCGTGTGTCCTAACGTATCATTTGCTACTTTTAAGTTATTCAAATCAAATACAACACAGGCAACCGGCTTCTGCATGATCTCTGTATCATGGAAAAATTCTTCACAGCGGCCTTTGTTTGACAATCCTGTATGCTGGTCTGTAAATGCCTTTTGTTCCAACTGATGGTTGCGGCGTCTCATTCTTACAGCTTCCAAAGAACGAACCAACATCATCAGGATCAAAATCGTGATGTCCGCAGCTGTACCAATTTCCAGACGGCGAATAACCGTCGCGATAGATGCCGAATAATTTTCTGCCGCTGAAACGGTCTTATCCGCCATTCGAAAATACTTTTCACTCATAGCAACAATATTGGTAGATTCATACCCCTTTTCCCGGACAAGATATATTTCATCTTTTAACTGCTCCCAATATTCCATTTGTACATCCAGATCACTCTGATACACCGGATCATCCAGGCTCACGAGATTATATCTTCCTCTCTCATATTTAAGCCCCTGTAAAATTTCATCCAGATAAGCGATCAGGTCATCATTCTCCTGACCCACAATTTCCAGCTTCACTTCACGTTGTGTGGCACCTCTGATAATTCCTGCATAATTAATCACCCTCGCAGTTCCCTGCAGGCAATTGATCTGATAAATCATTGATGTCACTAATATCATCATAACAATAATCAGCGCACTCTGAATAATTGTTACAAATGTTCTTAATCTTTTTGCTTTCATTGACACTTCTCCTACTTGTATTTTTTCTCTTCATCGGAAGTAATTAGTATTTCATTTTCCATATCATTTTACCCTTTCACCTTTAAATAAGCAAATTATTTGCATAAATTTTCTTTGTGAACTGTACTCGCTAAAACTGTGCCGGTGGCACAGTTTTAACGAGTACCTCGAGGTCCGAAGAGACCGAGAGGAAACCTCAGGAACTGAGGTTTGAACAACAAAAAACCCAAGGCATAAAGCCTTGGGTTGTATTTGTTGTTCTTATCTCTTTGAGAACTGTGGTGCGCGACGAGCTGCTTTGAGACCGTATTTCTTTCTTTCTTTCATTCTTGGATCACGTGTTAAGTATCCGGCTTTCTTAAGAACTGGTCTGTAATCGTTGTCTGCTTTTAACAGTGCTCTTGCGATACCGTGTCTAACAGCACCAGCCTGTCCTGTGTATCCGCCACCGTGTACGTTTACGATTACGTCGAATTTATCTACGTTATCTGTAGCAACTAATGGCTGACGAACGATAACTTTTAATGTTTCAAGTCCGAAATATTCGTCGATGCTTCTTTTATTAATTGTGATATTACCTGTACCTGGTACAAGATATACTCTAGCGATAGATTTTTTTCTTCTTCCTGTTCCGTAGAATTTTGTTGTAGCCACTGTAATTACCTCCTAATTAAAATGTTAATACTTCTGGTTTCTGAGCTGCATGATCGTGTTCAGCACCAGCGTATACATGAAGTTTTGTGTACATCTGTCTTCCTAAAGGTCCCTTTGGAAGCATACCCTTTACAGCGAGCTCGATAACTCTTTCAGGTTTTTTAGCCATCATTTCACGTAAAGTAGTTTCTTTCATACCACCTACGTAATCTGAGTGATGATAGTAGATTTTCTGATCTAATTTCTTACCAGTCACTTTGATTTTTTCAGCGTTAACTACGATTACATAATCACCTGTATCAACGTGTGGTGTGAATTCCGGTTTATTTTTACCTCTTAATACTTTAGCAACTTCAGATGCTAAACGACCTAATGTTAAGCCTGTAGCGTCAACTACATACCATTTTCTTTCAATCTTTGCTGGGTTAGCCATAAAAGTTTTCATCGGTTTCCTCCTATTTAATAAAAGAACTTTCTTTAATTCTATAGCAAAAATGTTATTACCGGGGCTATGGCTCAAACATTTTTATCCATTTCACATGCTGTAACATTATATTACAGCTTTTCACCTATTGTCAATCCTTTTTTTCAACACTTTTCATTGTTTTTCAAGCGTTTCAGAGCCAACCTCAAAAATGCCTAGTGCTGAACAGCTATCATATTCCGGGTAGCAAATCTGTACAAGTGTAAGACCCCTGGCCGGTGCGGTAGGTCCCGCCAGTGTACGGTCCTTTCTGCGGATAATTTCCGGGATGTCAGAAGGTGCAATCTGACCGCTCCCCACCTTTAAAAGTGTTCCCGCAATGATCCGTACCATATTGTATAAAAATCCGTTTCCCGTAATGGAGATCACAAGAAGCTCCCCTTCTTTTTTGATATGAAGGTCATAGATGGTTCTTACAGTACTTTCCACCTGGGTTCCGGCTGCGCAAAAGGATGCAAAGTCGTGCTCTCCAAGGAAATACCCGCATGCCTCCTTCATTTTCTCTATATTTAACTTCTCATAAGTAAAATGTGCATAGAGACGGTACTGCGGAAGAGGCAGATTGCGGTTTAAAATACGGTATTCATAGGTCTTTACCGTATCCTGATGTCTCGGATGAAAATCCGGTGGCACCTCGCAGGAATGCTGGATCCGGATATCCTCCGGAAGCCTTGCATTTAATGCATAAACAAACTTTTCTGCTGGAATGCGGCTGTCTGTATCAAACACATACACATTTCCCAGAGCATGAACACCCGCATCGGTTCTGCTGGCACCTATGAGATTGATTTCTTCCTTTAAAAGAGAGGAGAGTTCTGCCTTTAGAACTCCCTCGATGGTTACACCATTATTTTGAATTTGTGACCCATGATAGCTGGTACCATCATAGGCTGTCACAAGTTTTATCCTTTTCATAAGACCTCATTACTTAAAACATTCTGCCCGCAATGATCATCACAACCAGATAAACAATTAAAATTCCATAGGCAATATGGTCTCTTCTCTCATAGCGAAGAGGTTTCATCTTGGTACGTCCGTCTCCGCCCCGATAGCATCTTGCCTCCATGGCCATGGCAAGGTCATTGGCACGGCGAAATGCTGAGATAAACAATGGTACCAGAATCGGAATCATCGCCTTTGCTTTCTTTATCAGGCTGCCGGTTTCAAAATCCGCACCACGGGCTTTCTGTGCCTTCATGATACGGTCTGTTTCTTCCATTAAAATCGGAATGAAACGAAGGGCGATGGACATCATCATAGCGATTTCATGTACCGGAACCTTTATTTTTCTCAAAGGTCCCATAATGCTTTCCAGTCCGTCTGTCAGATCATTTGGAGTAGTGATCAGTGTCATCAGGGATGCACCAACCACGAGGTAAATCAGTCGAAGAGCCATAAAAAAGGCAACCGAAAGTCCTTCTTTCGTGACTTTTAAAAAGCCCAGCTGAAAAATCACTTCCCCGCTTGTCAAAAACAGGTTAAAGCTTACGGTAAGCAATAAAATAATAATAATTGCCTTTAAGCTTTTCAAAATCATTTGAAAGGGCACCTTACTCATCTTAATCACAATGGCAAGGCACACGGTTGCGATTCCATAGGCCACAAGACCATTTCCCGCAAACAGGGAAATTAAAAATACAAATGTTCCTACCAGTTTTACCCTTGGATCCAGCTTATGCAGCAGGGAATCCGCAGGATAGTACTGTCCGATGGTTATATCTCTCATTTTTCCTAAATCCTATTTTCTATAATACTTTATTACTTGTAACTGTTCACTTCGTTCCGGTAACAGGCGAAAACCCTTGCGTAGTTGTGGCGTCTGCACATGAACATTACTTTCTCTCCATGTAAACTTTATAGATCTCCTCAGCTGCCTCCTCGATGGTGGTAGCATCTGTTTCCACACCAAAGCCTTTCTCTGACAGTGCATTCATAATGTATGTCACCTGAGGTGCTGCCAGTCCAATCTTCTCCAGCTCCTGGTAATGGGAAAAGACTTCCTTTGGAGTTCCGTCATACATCGCTTCTCCCTGATTCATCACAATGATACGGCCCACATATTTTGCCACATCTTCCATACTGTGAGACACTAAAATAATGGTAATATGAGACTCTTCATGGAGCTTTTTGATCTGATCTAAAATATCATCGCGACCTTTTGGATCAAGTCCTGCTGTCGGCTCGTCCAGGATCAAAACATCCGGTTCCATAGCCAGAACGCCTGCAATGGCAACTCTTCGTTTCTGTCCGCCGGATAGTTCAAAGGGGGATTGATGATAATATTTTTCTTTTAAACCTACCATCTGAAGCGCTTTTTTTGCTCTTTCTTCTGCCTCTTCTTTGGAAAGTCCCTGATTTTTTGGGCCAAAGCATACATCCGTTAAAACATCGATCTCAAAGAGCTGATGTTCCGGATACTGGAATACGAGACCTACCTTGCTGCGAAGCTCTTTCATGGAATAGCCTTCCCGGTAGATATTTTCTCCGTTATAATAGATTGCTCCGCCGGTAGCTTTCATCAGTCCGTTCAAATGTTGTACAAGAGTCGATTTTCCGGAACCTGTATGACCGATGAGACCGATAAACTCTCCGTCCCTGATCTCCAGATTGATATTCTTTAATGCATGAATTTCGTAAGCTGTACCGGGACTATAAGTAAAGCTTACATTTTCTAATTTCATTGACATAATTCATTCACCAATTCTTCGATTGTCAGGATTCCATCTGACAGCGGAAGTCCTTTTTTCTTTAATTCGTAAGCCAGTAATGTAACCTGGGGAACATCCAGTCGGTAGGATTTTAATTCCTCCACCCTGGAGAAAATTTCCTTCGGTGTTCCCTGCATCACAATTTTTCCTTCATCCATAACGATCACCTTATCTGCATGAACTACCTCTTCCATATAATGGGTGATCAAAAGGACGGTAATGTCTTCTACCATATTTAATGCCCGGACCGCACGAAGCACCTCTTTACGGCCATTGGGATCTAACATGGCTGTGGGCTCGTCCAGTACAATGCACTGGGGATGCATGGCTACGATTCCTGCAATGGCTACACGCTGTTTCTGACCGCCGGAAAGACGGTTTGGAGAATGCTTGCGATATTTGTACATTCCCACAGCCTTCAGTGCTTCCTCTACACGCACCCAGATCTCTTCTGTAGGCACTCCCATATTTTCAGGGCCAAATCCTACATCCTCTTCTACTACAGTACCAATGATCTGATTATCAGGATTCTGAAATACCATTCCCGCACTCTGACGGATATCCCAGACATGTTCTTCCTCTTTGGTGTTCATGCCTGCTACCCATACTTCTCCGTCGCTTGGAAGAAGCAATGCATTGATGTGTTTTGCCAGTGTAGATTTTCCGGAACCGTTATGGCCTAAGATCGCCACAAAGTCTCCCTTTTTCACATCCAGTTCCACGCCATCCACTGCACGCTTGGTGTCGCAGACATTTCCCTCGTCATCATATTTTTGATATTCATAAACTAAATGATTTGCTCTAATCATTGCTTTGATTTCCTCAATATAAGTTTTTATTAGAATTACGGTAACTGTTCATAGCCAACCTCCAAAATGCTTTGCTCTGAACAATTTCAAATTACGCATTATCTTGTATTTTACCTCAATTTTCAAACTTTTCATAGCCCCAATTTTTCAAAATCACAATACAGCGATAAAACACGCTTCGCGAGTTTTATCAGCTGATTAGCGTTCGTCAAATGCAATTGTGCGAGCACATTGCATTTTCCTCGTCGCCATAACAAAAAGGGGACACCCGAAGATGTCCCCTGAAATTCCTATGTAGTTTTTACCACAGCTTTCTGTAGATTTCCATAACGTCGGCTCTTGTTACCGGTCTTGGATTTGTCGCTGTACATCCATCTGCTAATGCTGCGTCAGCCATTGCAGGGATTGCTGCCATATATTCCTCTTCCGTAATATTTCCCATCTGAGAAATAGAAAGCGGAATATCCATTTCCTTCAACATAAACTGTGTCCAGTTTACTAAGGAACGTACACTCATGATCTTGTTATAGCTGCTAAGACCAAGGTTGTTAGCTACGGTAGAGTATTTCTTTACTGCAGGCAGATATTCTTTCTGGCTGCGGCTGTGTTTGTTGATATTGGAGTTAAACTCAATAATATGCGGAAGCAGCATCGCATTGGCACGTCCATGCGGAATATGGAAATTAGATCCAAGCTGATGAGCCATACCATGGTTTAATCCTAAGGATGCAGAGTTGAATGCAAGACCTGCAAGGCAGGAAGCTGCATGCATTTTCTGTCTTGCGTGCATATCGTTACCGTCCAGGTATGCACGAAGCAGGAAAACACCGATGATTTCAATGGCTTTTTCTGCTAACGCTGCGGAGAATTCATTATTATTTAAGCTGACATAAGCTTCTAAAGCGTGGGTAAATACGTCCATACCGGTATCTGCTGTGATTGCTGGCGGTACACTCCTTACAAGCTCGGCATCAAGAATTGCTTCATCCGGTGTCAGATCCGGAGATACCAGCGGATATTTCATCTTTGCCTGAGGATCGGAAATTACCGCAAAAGATGTAACCTCTGAACCTGTACCTGAAGTTGTCGGGATGGCAATCAGGCCAACCTTACCATAGTTATCTGCCTTTAATGCAAACTCGCGGATAGATTTAGAGGAGTCGATAGCAGAACCACCACCAACTGCTACGATACAATCCGGTTTATAGTCCAGCATAGCCTTTACACCCACGGCAATTTTTTCTACCGGTGGATCCGGAACTACGTCTTTAAAGATTTCATAATTGATTCTTGCATTTTCCAATGGATGAGTAATCAGCTCGATCATACCGCTTGTAACTACAAAAGGGTCCGTAATAATCAGAACTCTTTTGTATGGGAGCTGCTGCAGTCTTTCCAGAGCACCTTCTCCGAAATAAATTTGTGTGTGAATTCCAAAACTCTTCATGGCTCATTTCCTCCAAATGATCATTATAAAAGATAAGTAGGCATTTCTGTACCGATTCCTACGGATCCGTTATTCTTTGGTTCTTCCTTTTTCTCAGGAGTTTTCTTTGCTGCAGGTTTCTTTGCCGCCGTCTTTTTGGCCGGTGCTTTTTTTGCTGCAGGCTTCTTTGCCGCCGGTGCTTTCTCTGCCGGTGCTTTTTCTACGATTGCTTCCACTACTTCCTGTGCCGGTGCTGCAACGACTGCTGCATCAACTGCTTTTGCTGCTCTTTTGATACTTCCTTTGCCTACTGCCATAACCTGTCAATCTCCTTTGTTAATTCTAAATATTCTTTTGCACTTCTGCTGCTCTTTTTGTAAGCGACTACCGGAATGCTGTTGTCCTGGGCCCATTCAATGGAGCTGTCTACACGGATGAAGTTTTCAAATACATTCACATCATCCAGCTCTCCAAGAGTTTCCATAGTCTGCTTAAAATAATTCTTTCTGGTATCTACCTTGGTAACTGCAATTCCCAATAGTTTAAGCTCCGGAGAAATCTGCTGTACCGCAGTCAGAAATTCAAACATGTTTGCCAGTCCAAAAAGTCCCCAGGGACTCGCCTCTACCGGAATGATCAGACCATCCGATGCTACCAGAATATTCATGACCCAGCCGCCTAAGGTAGGCGGTGCATCGATGAGAATGTAATCATAAACACCAGAGTCTTTGATATTCTGCAAACATTTTTTCAGAATAAATTCTCTCTGCCACTTGGTGAAAAGCTCATACTCAATGGAGCTCATCAGCGTGGAAGACGGGATCAGATCCAGATTTTCATAGGGTGTGTGAATCACAAACTCTGTCAGATCCTTTTGGTTTTTGACTGCTTCATAAAGGTTTTTCCCGCTGCTGGCAAACTCCAGCACCCGGTCTTCGTCAAAATATGCCAAGGAAAGATTCATCTGCATATCTCCGTCAACCATCAGCACTTTATGGCCAAGCTCTACCAGACCATAGGCCACATTGGAACAGGTGGTGGACTTTCCACTTCCGCCTTTGTTATTTGCAAAACAGATGATTTTTGTATTGCTCATTGTAATTCCCCTAATTTCTTCTGATATACCCTTATATTTTCATGCTTTTCTATGGCTTCAAAGCCAAATTTGCACAAAATACCCTCAGAGATTCTGTTTTCTTCTTTGATTATTGCATAAATCACAGAAAATTCCAAGTATTTTTTCGCATAATCCAACACAATTTCGATACATTCTGTGGCCAATCCCTGCCTGCGGTACCCCGGGCAGATATAGTACCCCAAATCTGTGTAATTTTGTCCATTTACTTCCCGGTTTCCAATGCCGCAAAGCCCTAAAAAACTCCCGTCACAGACACTTTCCACTGCCCAGATTCCATAATCATACAATGGGTACATGGTGGTAATGTAGCTTTTCAGGGCATGTAAAGATTCCTCGTAGGAATCTTTGATAAACGCCTCCAGCGAGGGCTCTTTGGCAGCGTCCGGAAGACGCAGAAACGCCTCCAGATCCGATTCCTTTAATTCCCTAAGAATCACTCTCTTTGATCTTCCGATGATGACATCCTCTCCAAAATATCTTGCCCTTAGATGCTCCACATAAGTTTCATCCAGAGAATCGTATCCTTCCTCTGCTGCCATTCGTTTTATTGTTTCAAGATAGCTTTCGAAATCCTTCATTCTATATCTCGCATATCACTTTTTATATTTGTTTGATACCTTCCAGATTACTGTACACAACCCGGATGATACATTTGATGCTAGTATAACACTTCTGACTTTACTTAACCACGAAAATGTATTAAACTGACATAAGTTGTAAATGTTAAGAAACCGCTATTCAAGGTACTGAACAGATACTATAAAAAAGATTTTGTTACCGGAACACAACAATCCGTAATAAACAATGCAAAATCAAAGCAGCAGAAAGGAATTTAAAACTATGGCACAGAATCCAATTGTTACAATTACCATGGCAAACGGCGACGTGATGAAAGCTGAACTTTATCCGGAAATTGCCCCAAATACAGTGAATAACTTTATCAGTCTGATTAACAAAGGCTACTACAACGGTCTGATCTTCCACCGTGTCATCGCAGGCTTTATGATCCAGGGCGGATGTCCTGACGGAACAGGCATGGGCGGCCCGGGCTACTCTATTAAAGGTGAGTTTGCACAGAATGGCCATGTAAATACTTTAAAACATACTGAAGGTGTTCTTTCCATGGCACGCGCCATGAACCCAAACAGTGCAGGAAGCCAGTTCTTCATCATGCACAAAAACTCTCCACACCTGGACGGACAGTATGCTGCATTCGGTAAATTGATCGAAGGCTTAGACGTGGTTGACAAGATTGCTCAGGTAGGCACAGACTGGAGTGACCGTCCAATGGTTCCTCAGATCATTGATACCATGACTGTAGAAACCTTCGGAGTTGACTATCCGGAACCGGAGAGGATGTAATTTTATTTCATATTTTTTTGCAACAAAAAACACAGCGACCTGTATCAGGACCTCCCCGAGGCTTTGCTTGACCTCGGCTTATCCTGACACAGGCTGCTGTGTTTTTACATAAACTACATCCGCTTATTTTACATTACAATTTTATATTCTCTCTGAAATAAGAGTTTTTCTACTCAAATTCTTCTATAACTGTGTGATGATCTTGGACGGACATTTCTCCGCACACTTTTTACATCCTACACATTTTTCATAATCAATATGAGCCACGTTATTTTCTACCTGGATCGCATCATGTTCACATTGCTTCATACACAGCTTACAACCGATACATCCTGCAGAACATGCTTTCTTCACAGCCGGACCCTTATCCTGATTAGAGCAGCGTACTGCTACTTCTTTGTCAGCACGGATCAGCTCGATGAGATGTTTCGGACATGCTTTCGCACACAGACCACATCCTCTGCATTTATCAGAATCCACAACTGCTACTCCATTTACTACATGGATGGCATCATATTCACATACCTTCACACAGGAGCCATAGCCAAGACAGCCATAGTCACATTCCCAGATCGAGATTCCTGAAAGCTCTGCTGCACGGCAATCGTCAATGCCGATATAGTTACATTGATTTGAAGTGCTGTCACAGTCTCCGGCACATTTTACAAAAGCAACCTGACGGATGGCTGAGGATGCTTCCACGCCCATGATCTTTCCAATCTTCTTTGCATTTTCTTCTGTGTTTACCGGACAGGCATTGGGCAGCGCTTTTCCTTTTACAACCGCTGCTGCTACCGCATCACAGCCTGCATATCCACAGGCACCACAGTTGTTTCCCGGAAGGCATTCTCTGACCAACGCTTCTCTTTCATCTGTTTCCACATAAAAAGCTTTTCCAGCGGCTACTAACATCATTCCAATCAGTAGACCGATGACTCCAACGACCAGTGTCGCAATTACGATCATTTGCATCTTTCTACCTCCTTACTTTATACCGCTAAAGCCCATGAATGCAATGGCCATCAGTGCTGCACTTAAAAGTACCAGCGGAGCACCCCTGAAAGGTGCAGGCACTGCATCCTCGTCCAGACGTCCACGGATTCCGGCCAGCAGTACGATTGCGATGGTATAACCAACCGCTGTACCAAAACCGGCCAGTACACTTTCCATAAAGTTATACTCATTCTGCACATTGGTAAGTGCCACACCCAGTACCGCACAGTTGGTAGTGATCAGTGGCAGAAAAATTCCAAGTGCCTGATAAATTGCCGGTGATGTTTTCTTTAAGAACATTTCTACCAGCTGTACCAGGGCTGCAATTACCAAAATGAAGACGATTGTCTTAAGGTAAGTTAAATTCAATGGAACCAATACAAAATCATACAGAAGACTCGCTACTGCTGATGCAATAGTAATAACAAAGATAACCGCTGCACCTAAGCTGGCAGACGCCTTCATCTGTTTGGATACACCTAAGAAGGAACAAATTCCGAGGAACTGACTTAATACAACATTATTTACTAAAGCTGTTGTCACGATAATCATGATCATTGATGTCATTTATTTTTCCTCCTTTTTTTCATTCTGACATTTGGATGCACATTTTGCGCAGCATCCGTCACAGTCTTCTACCATTGCATTAGCTCTTGTTTTAATACTTGCTGCATTCATCACTGCTACGACAATCGCAAGAACCAGGAAGGCCCCCGGTGCCTTTACGAAAATGCCGATGGGGCTGATGGAATCAGGGAGAACCTGAATACCAAAGGCGGTTCCGGCTCCTAAAAACTCTCTTAAAAGTCCGGCGATACCCAGTGCAAGGGTAAAGCCAAGTCCCATACCTACACCGTCAAACACAGAGAGCATTGGTCCATTTTTAGAAGCAAAGGCTTCCGCACGTCCTAAAATAATACAGTTAACTACGATCAGTGGAATATAAATTCCAAGGGCACTGTAAAGTGTCTGCATATAAGCCTGTGTTAAAAGCTCTACGACTGTTACCAATGATGCAACAATGACAATATATGCCGGAAGACGTACCTCTCCCGGAATCACCTTACGAAGAAGGGAAATGATCAGGTTGGAGGCGATCAGTACGACCATTGTAGAGAGCCCCATACCAAATCCGTTGATTGCAGAGGTTGTTACTGCAAGTGTAGGACACATACCCAGCATCAGTACAAGCGCAGGGTTTTCCTTAATCACACCATTATAAATACGTTCTAACCATGGTTTCATCATTCTTCCCCCTTACTGTACATTTACCTGATAGAAATCTAAGGCTGCATTGACTGCATTCACAACTGCTCCGGAAGTTACAGACGCACCTGATACGGAATCGATCTCATCATCTGCAGTGGATCCGCCTGCCTTATTCAATGTAAACCGATCTACAGATACACCAAAGAACTGGCTCATGAATGCTTCTTCTCCACAGAGCATACCCATGCCGGCAGTTTCATGCAATTCAGTAAATGAAATTCCATTGAGTGTTCCATCTGCCAGAATACCTACGGACAAGGTAACATTTCCGTCAAAACCATCTCCACTGGTAACACTTAACACATATCCCACAACATTGCCGGATGCGTCTTTACCAACTACCATTTCATTGATATAGACCTTGCCAAACTCTGTACCGTAAACTTCTCCTCCAAGGGAAGCTACTGCACTGCTAAGTGCATCATCATATGAAAAGCTTTCAGCTTCCGGACATACCTCTCTGTAAGAAGCTACATTGGCTTCCATCTTCTGCTGTTCGATGGTATCTTTTGTCAGACCGAAAACACCGCTTAAACAGAATCCGGCAATTAATGTAATGCCGCAAAGAATCAGTGCCGATTTCGGAATTCCAGGTTTGACAGCCTTTGCTTTTGCTTCCACCGGTTTTGCTTCCACGTCTTTTTCTTCTTTTGCACTTTCTTCCATTGGTTTTTCTGCAGCTTTCTTTTCTTTTTTCTGTCCGCGGTTACCAAACGGAACCGGTACACAGATCTCATCGATCAATGGTGTAAGCATATTTGCAAGAATAATTGCATAGCTGACAGAGTCCGCCGCACTTCCGAACACACGGAACACACCGCTTAAAATACCGACTGCTGCACCGAACAACAGCTGTCCTTTGGATGTTACCGGGCTGGTAACCGGGTCTGTTGCCATGAACAACGCACCCATTACAATACCGCCACCGCAAAGCTGTGCCAGTAAGTATACAGGGTCAAAGCCCTGACCTCCAAACAATCCCATAAATGCCAGGAAGGACAGAATCGCCGCTGTCGGGATCTCAAAGGTAATTCCTCCGATGACCCATAAATACAAGCCGCCCAAAGCAAGGGCTACAATGGAGCCGCCAATGACTCCGTTACTGAAGCCAAGGAACATTTCCGTCACATTAATCACATTTCCTGCTGCCAGATCTGCCAAAGGAGTAGCTCCACTGATACCATCTACAGTATAGTTTGTCATCACACTGCCAAAGGAGATCAAAAGAAAACATCTTCCTGCCAATGCAGGATTCATAAAGTTATTTCCCAGGCCGCCAAACAGGCATTTTACAAATAAAATGGCAAACAAACTTCCCAGAAACGGGATATACAGAGGAACTCCTGCCGGCAGGCAAAGAGCCAATAAAAGGCCGGTTACTACCGCACTTCCATCTTTCAATGTATTTTGTTTGCCTGCTATATAATCAAAAACAAATTCGGTCATCAATGCTGACCAGATAGACACAGCAACTACCATAAAGGCATGAAAGCCGTGATAATAGACACCTACCACCGTTGCAGGCATTAACGCAAGAATTACATCATACATGACATTTCCGGTGGTTAATTTACTCCTTACATGAGGAGAAGAAGAAACATTATATAATTGTCCCATTTACATCCACCTACTTTCTCTTGTTCTGCATGATCTCAGCTTTTGTCTGTTTGAAAAGCTGCATCAGTGGTCTCTTAGCCGGACATACGAAGGTACAGGAACCACATCCGACACATTCCAAACCATAAAGTTTCTTTTCGTAACGATCATAATCTTTCCGTTTCGCTGCCACAGCCATCATCTGTGGAGTCAGTCCTAATGGACAAACCTGATTACAGCGTCCGCAACGGATACAGTTGGTCATCTGCTGCTCTGCAACTTCCACCGGATCTTCCGCAAAAACAGTCAATGCATTGTTGTTTTTACAAATGCCCGCACTCAAATCTGCCATGGAAAATCCCATCATAGGACCTCCGCAGATCAGTTTCTTCGGAGTCACACCTTCCTTGAAACCGCCTGCCTCTTCCAGTACAGCAGAAAACGGAGTTCCTGTTTTTACCAGAAGATTGCATGGATTTTTTACACCATCACCGGAAACGGTAAATGGTCTTTCCATCAAAGGCTCCGATTTGCAGACCGCACGGTAAATGGCACGAATCGTTGCCACATTATCTACGACGCAGCCCACATCTGCCGGCAGCATTCCCAGTCTTAAATGTTTTCCTGCCACCACGCTGATGATGGATCGTTCTCCACCCTGCGGATACTTGGTATATACGCTCTGTACACGGAGCTTTTCTTTTCCGGCACACGCTTTTTTCATTGCTGAAATTGCTTCCGGTTTGTTTTCTTCAATGAGAACTACACCTTCAGCATTTGGGAAAAGCTTCAGCAGGATCCCCATACCTTCCACGATTTCATCTGAGAAGGTACGCATCAGTTGATCGTCACAGGTAATATACGGTTCACATTCCGCTCCGTTGGCAATGACATATTTAATTTCATCCGGGTTCTTTGGTGCAAGCTTTACATGGGTTGGGAAGCCGGCGCCACCCATTCCGACGATACCTGCTGCTTTGATACGCGCCAGAATCTCTTCCTTCGAAAGATCCCGGTAGTCTGTTTCCACACCGATTCCTTCTACCGGCGTATACTTCCCATCATTTTCAATCACGATGGACATCTGTCCTACACCTAGGACATTTTTTCTCTTATCAACAGCTTTTACGGTACCGGAACAGGAGCTGATGATATGTGCAGAGACAAATCCGTCTGCTTCTGCGATCACCTGTCCTGCCAGTACCTGATCGCCTTTTTTTACTACCGGCTTTGCAGGCTTTCCGATATGCTGTCCCAGAGGATAGATCATTTCTCCCTGAACCGGACAGTCTCGGAATAATACATCTTTTGCATATTCCTTACATTCTTCCGGATGCACACCGCCAAAAAATGTTTTCTTATCCATATGTTAATTTCCTTCCGTTACTAGTTTACAGGCGCAATGGTTACTGTGCCTGAGAAATACAGTCTGCAGCTGCGGCCTTGATGGCATCTGATGTAATGGTTGCGCCTGATACACTGTCCACCTCAGAGCTTTGGGCTGCAAGAATCTGTTCAATCATTCCATCTACGATGACGCCGCCAATTTCCGGTGTTTCTCCGGAAGCATCGATCTGTACCTCCGTAATGCTTGTATCATCAAAAGTCATGGTTACTGTTACATCACTCATAATACCTTTGGCAGATGCAGTATAAGTACCTGCTGTGAAGATCTTTTCGCTTGCAGCCGGTGCACTCTGGTCTGAAGAGTTGATGGAATATTCTACTTTCTGAAGCATAAAAAGTGTTGCTAAACTTACAGCACCTGCTACGATTCCTTTCACAAATGCTTTTCTGGAAATATGATTTGCCATTTCCTGTTCCTCCTATCGTTTTTTATTTAAATGGTTCTATTGATGCCCTCCAGCAGCTCGTCCGCCCATTTCCCAAGATCATAGGCATCTCCGCCGAAAAGCTTTAAAACAACACCGTTGGGTGCCTCATCCCCCGCAAAGGCATTGGCCTCATCGGTGTCCACATGCATGGCCAGATGATAATCCCAGCTGATACGCACTACCACATTGGCATAAATCAGCGCCCGGTCAAAGCTTTCGGTAATGACAAAGACTTCCTCATTGTCCTTCAGACGCATTTTGATGGCATCTCCCGGAGTCATATGAATGTGTCTTTTGGCCACGATCACACCTTCCGGAATATCCAGCTCCTGATCCCCTGCAACTAACGTACAGCCCGGTGTATCTTTGGTATCCCCTGACTGACGGATCACGCCCGGTACACCGATTTTTCTCGTATCTGTCAAAGACAACTCTACCTGGGTCTGTTTACGAAAGGGTCCTAAAATTGCCACATTCTCAAAGGTTCCTCTGGGCCCTTTGATGGTAATTCTCTCTTTGGCCAGATACTGCCCCGGCTGAGACAGCTCCTTTACAAAAGTAAGTTCTTTGCCGGCACCGAAGAGTTTTTCAAAGTCCTCTTTACTGATATGTATATGCCTTGCCGATGTCTCGATTGGTATCTTAATGCTTCCCATTTTATCACCTGTGTTTTTTACGTTTTGTAATAACTCTAGCACACTTGATTTTAAAAATCCAGTATCGTTAATTTGTTGACGACCGCCATAGCATAAAAATACAGGAGAAAACCCATTGGATTTTCTCCTGTATAAAAAGTTTCTTTTTTGAATCTTATACAAGCTCAAGAAGAACTTCCATAGCTGCATCACCTTTACGAAGGCCGATCTTTACGATTCTTGTGTAACCACCGTTACGTCCAACGTATTTTGGTGCGATTTCATCGAACAATTTTGCAACCATATCGATTTCTTTCTTATCGCGTTTTTTGTCAGCTGCTGCTGTTACAGGCATAAGAACCTTTAACATCTGACGTCTTGCATGAAGTCTGGAAGGCATATCTTTTTTGATTGTCTTTTCTACTTCATCGTAAACAGTTACTTTTTTACCATCAACAACTTCTTTTACTCTCTTGCCGTTAGCATCTTTACGAGCAACTTTTGCTGTTACAGTTACTGTTTCGTAGTTATCTTTTTCTTTTACTGCCAGTGCGATTAAACCTTCAGCAATTTTGCAAACTTCTTTTGCTTTTGCTTCTGTAGTAACGATTTTACCATTGTTTAATAAAGCTGTTACCTGGTTTCTAAGTAAAGCCTTTCTCTGGCTGGATGTTCTGCTAAGTTTTCTGTATTTTGCCATTTTAATATCCTCCATTTGTTGCGCCCATCACACGTGCTTCTTCGGTCTTACCGTATGCGGGTCTGGCTGCCAACACTATTAAGATTACTCTTCGCTTGGATTTAACTCCAGGCCAAGTTCTTTCAATTTTGCAAGTACTTCTTCTAAAGATTTACGTCCCAGATTACGAACCTTCATCATATCTTCCGGTGTTCTGTTACATAATTCTTCTACTGTGTTGATACCTGCACGTTTTAAACAGTTGTAGGAACGAACAGAGAGCTCAAGCTCATCAATGTTCATTTCTAAAACTTTTTCTTTTTCATCGTCGTCATGCTCAACCATAACTTCTGCTGTTTTCGCATTTTCAGAAAGGTCGATAAACAGACTTAAGTGTGCACTTAATACCTTTGCAGCAAGGCTGACTGCTTCGTCCGGATCAAGTGTACCGTTTGTATGAACATCCAGAGTTAATTTATCGTAATCTGTGATCTGTCCGACACGGGTATTCTGAACAGTTAAGTTTACACGTTCAACCGGTGTGTAGATAGAGTCTACTGCGATCACTCCGATTGGAAGTTCATCATTTTTGTTTTTATCAGCGCTTACATATCCTCTGCCTTTTGTGATAGTAAGCTCCATAGATAACTTGCAGTCTGCACCACCGTTTAAGTGAGCGATTACAAGATCAGGATTCATAATTTCGATGTCGGAATCCACCTGAATATCTCCAGCTGTTACAACACCTTCACCTTCGAATTCAATATAAGCTGTCTTTGGCTCATTTGTTTCACTGGTGTTTTTAATTGCAAGGCTCTTGATGTTCATGATGATTTCTGTTACATCTTCCTTTACACCTGGGATGGAGCTGAATTCATGCAGAACACCTTCGATTTTAACCTGGCTAACAGCGGCTCCCGGTAAAGAAGAAAGCATAATTCTTCTAAGAGAGTTACCAAGTGTTGTGCCATAGCCTCTTTCTAATGGTTCTACAACGAATTTTCCATATCTTTTATCTTCTGAGAGTTCAGCGATTTCAATATTTGGTTTGTTAAAATCGAACACTACAAAGCTCCTCCTTTATTTGAATACATGTCACTTATGCCGCTATCCTATTATTTAGAATATAATTCGACGATAAGCATTTCGTCTACAGGTACATCGATCATATCTCTTGTAGGAAGTTCTTTTACAGTTGCTTTTAAAGCTTCCTGATCAGATTCTAACCATTCCGGTACTAATCTTCCTGCTGTTACATCGAGGATATCTTTGTATCTCTGAGCGCCTTTGCATTTTTCTTTGATTTCGATTACATCGCCTGCTTTTACAAGGTAAGATGGGATGTTCACCTGTTTTCCGTTTACTAAAACGTGTTTGTGGTCAACGATCTGTCTTGCTTCTTTTCTTGTACGGGCAAATCCTGCACGGAATACTACGTTATCAATACGAGATTCAAGCATTGTCATCAGGTTTTCACCAGTCATGCCTTTCATTCTCTCAGCTTTTTCATAGTAGTTTCTGAAAGGTTTTTCAAGAACTCCGTAGATGAATTTTGCTTTCTGTTTTTCTCTTAACTGAAGACCGTACTCAGACATCTTCTTGTTTGCTCTTTTTAATTCTCTGTTAGATTTTTTATCAATTCCTAAATAGATAGGATCTAAACCAAGAGATCTACATCTTTTAAGAACAGGTACTCTATTTACTGCCATACTAATAAACCTCCTAATTAGACTCTACGACGTTTTGGTGGACGACATCCGTTGTGTGGAACCGGAGTAACGTCTGTGATACTTGTTACATCTAAACCGCATGCTGAAAGAGCACGGATTGCTGCTTCACGTCCTGAACCTGGTCCTTTTACAAATACGTCTACTGTCTTAAGTCCATGTACTAATGCTGCTTTTGTAGCTGTTTCTGCTGCCATCTGAGCTGCATATGGAGTAGATTTCCTTGAACCTCTAAAACCAAGACCACCGGCACTTGCCCAAGATAATGCATTACCTTCAGCATCTGTTAATGTAACGATTGTATTGTTAAAAGATGATTGAATGTGTGCCTGTCCGCGTTCAACGTTTTTCTTAACGCGCTTTTTTGTCACTTTTTTTGTAACTTTAGCCATTTTCTAAACTAACCTACTTTCTTCATTAATAAACAGCGTCCTACGCTGTTAAACATTATTTCTTCTTGTTTGCTACTGTTCTCTTCGGACCTTTTCTTGTTCTTGCATTGGTCTTAGTCTTCTGACCACGAACCGGAAGTCCTTTACGATGACGGATACCTCTGTAGCATCCGATTTCCTGAAGTCTCTTGATGTTTAATGCTGTTTCACGTCTTAAATCACCTTCTACAAGCATTGTTTCATCAATCACTGCTGCGATTGCCTTTACTTCGTCGTCAGTTAAGTCTCTGACACGTGTGTCAGGATTAACTCCTGCCTGTGCGAGGATCTTGTTTGAGCTTGTTCTACCGATTCCGTAGATATAAGTTAAACCGATCTCTACACGTTTTTCTCTTGGTAAGTCTACACCAGAAATACGAGCCATTGATTATTCCTCCATTTTCTTCTTCGTATTTTCCTAAATGAGGCGGTATTTGCGAGTTCCGCCCAAGTGGGTACCTGCCCACTCTTTCCCGTACTGACTGCGTCGGCAGTCCATCTCTTCCGGGTTTTAAGCAATATCATCTTTATTGGGAATTATCCCTGTCTCTGTTTATGTTTAGGATTTTCACAGATAACTCTGATACTACCTTTTCTTTTGATGATTTTGCATTTTTCGCAAATAGGTTTTACTGATGATCTAACCTTCATGGGTAAATCCTCCTTCCCTTTGACTATGCTTTTACATGTGTACACTCCCTGCTCCTGCCGGTTGGCATAGCTTGGGAATACTAAAAAATCATGCGTATACTATAATAGCATACGCATGATTCATTTGCAAGCATTTTTTGTATTATTTTGGATGCAATTTTTATTTATCTCTCCAGATGATACGTCCTTTGGATAAGTCATATGGAGAAAGTTCCAATGTTACTTTATCTCCCGGTAAAATACGGATAAAGTTCATACGGAGCTTTCCACTGATGTGAGCCAATACGATATGTCCATTTTCAAGTTCTACTTTGAAATTGGCATTCGGTAATTTTTCCACAACTGTTCCTTCAATTTCAATAACGTCTGCCTTTGACATTTATAAATCCTCCTAAATCAATCCTGTTTGGCAAGCTTTAATGCTCTTTTAATTTCTTCATTGGTCCATTGCATATTTTTATCCAGCTTTTCCTGTAAGGCTTTCGGAACTGTATTTACCGGCTGAAGATGCATTCTTTTTTTCATCTTCGGGCGGTCCAGTGTCCTGTTCTTCCCATTAACGAGAAAAACATGATTTCCTTCTATAGATAATACAATGTACCAACTGTCCTTGTCATGACCGGCTTTTGATATTGCCAGCATCCCTTTTCTTAATTCCATATTTCCTCCGGATCATATGCTAAGTGTCAGGATTTCAGGCTCGCCGTCTGTAATAAGCACGGTGTTTTCGTAGTGTGCTGAGAGACTTTCATCCTCGGTCACTACAGTCCAGTCATCATCCAGCCAGCATACCTGCCAGCCTCCGGCGTTGATCATGGGCTCAATAGCCAGGGTCATCCCCGGCACCAGTTTGATGCCACGGCGAATCTGACGATGATTTGGAATCTGCGGATCCTCATGAAGCGCTGTACCGATTCCATGACCCACCAGATCTCTGACTACTCCATACCCAAAACTTTCTGCATAAGCTGCTATGGCATTGGAAATGTCATGTAAACGATTTCCTGCTTTCGCATATTTGATTCCTTCAAAGAAGCTCTGCCTTGTCACATCGATCAGCTGCTGGGCTTCCTTACTGATAGTTCCCACTCCATAGGTTCTTGCTGCATCAGAGTGGTATCCCTTGTGGATCAGTCCCGCATCCAGACTGACAATATCTCCCTCCTGTAAAATGCGATGGCGGTTAGGAATTCCATGGACCACCTCATCATTTACAGATACGCAGATAGAAGCAGGATAACCGTTATAGTTCAAAAAGTTCGGAATACACCCTCTGTCACGGATTAATTTTTCACCATATTTATCAATGTCTTTCGTAGAGATCCCGGGTCTGATAAATGCTGCCAGTTCATTATGAACTTCTTCCAGCAGTTTACCGGCCTCTCTCATAAGTTGAATCTCTCTTGCAGATTTAATCGATACTGACATAATTATGCTCCCAAAATGTCCACGATTGACTGGAATACAGTTTCCATATCCTGGGTTCCGTCAACGCTCTTTAAAACATTTTTCTTTGTATAGTAATCAATCAACGGCTGGGTCTGTTCATGATAAACATCCAGACGTTTTTTCACAGTTTCCGGTTTGTCATCATCTCTCAAGATAAGTGCTTCTCCACAACGGTCACAGATACCTTCCACCTTGGTAGGAATGTGTACGATATGGTAAGTTGCACCACATGCTACGCATGCACGTCTTCCGGACATTCTGTTGATAATGTTTTCATCCGGAACATCTACATCGATGGCATAATCAATAGCTTCGCCTTTTGCTGCCAAAGCTGCATCCAGACTTTCTGCCTGTGGAATCGTTCTTGGGAATCCATCCAGTACGCATCCGTTTTTACAGTCATCCTGTGCAAGACGGTCGACTACCAGGTCAACTACCAGTTCATCCGGAACAAGAAGTCCCTGATCCATATAAGTCTTTGCCTTTTTACCAAGCTCTGTACCGTTTTTGATATTTGCTCTGAAAATATCCCCAGTGGAAATGTGAGGAACCTGATATTTATCAGCGATTTTTTTTGCCTGAGTACCTTTTCCTGCGCCCGGTGCACCTAACATAATAATCTTCATGCTTCGTTCTCCTTTTTCATAGAAATACACTTTGCCGATGATACTTTATATATTATATATAATAAGCCCGAGCAGGATGTTGTGTCAACATTCTACCCGGGCTATCAATGATTTAAACTTAGTCGTTTAAGAATCCCTTATAGTGACGGTTAACAAGCTGTGCTTCCATCTGTTTAATTGTTTCAAGAACAACACCAACAACGATGATTAAAGATGTTCCTCCAAAGGATACGCTCGCTCCGAACATACCGTTGAAGAAAATCGGGATAACCGCTACAATGATCAGTCCGATTGCTCCGATAAAGATAATGAAATTCAAAATCTTTGAAAGGTAATCAGAAGTAGGTTTTCCCGGTCTGATACCCGGAACAAATCCGCCCTGGCGTTTCATGTTGTTTGCAATTTCCAACGGATTAAATGTAATGGATGTATAGAAATATGCAAAGAATACAACTAATAAGATGTATACCAGTAAACCAATTGTATATCCAGGATTTTTCAGGCTGCACCAGTTCTGCTGTGACAGGGAGTTGAGGATAAATCCTCCCACGCCGTCTCCTGCAGACTTGCCCATGAGCATAACAACCATGCCCGGTAAGCTCATTAAAGATGAAGCAAAGATGACCGGAATAACGCCGGCTGTGTTCACCTTTAATGGAATATGAGTGGACTGACCACCCACCATTTTACGTCCCTGCATTTTTTTCGCATACTGAACCGGGATCTTTCTAACACCATCCTGTAAGAAGATAACAAGAACAATCGTCAGAAGAACAACTGCAAGAATAATCACTGCGGAGATCACTTCCGTTAATACAGGTTTTCCCTGCATGAACTGCTGATATAATCTCACGAAGTCATCCGGCATACGGGAAACAATGTTGATCAGAAGTACGATGGAAATACCGTTTCCGATACCATTGTCTGTAATTCTTTCACCGATCCACATGATGAAACAGCTTCCTGCAACCAGTGCTGCAACAACGCTTAATCCATTGATGAAGTTCACTTCCTGTAATAAGCCTTTGTTGCCAAAGCCGATGGTCATTGCAACTGCTTCAATGAGTGCAAGTACGATGGTCACATAACGTGTGATTTTCTGGAGTTTCTTTCTTCCGTCTTCTCCATCCTTCTGCATTTCTTCCAGTGCAGGAATTGCAATGGTCAAAAGCTGAACAATGATGGAAGATGTAATGTACGGGTTAACGCCCAGTGCAAATAAAGACATACTTGAGAAAGAACCACCGGTAAATGCGTCAAAGAAATTGAACGCACCACTATTCTGTGCTGCAAACCATGCTGCAAAATAGTCCCGGTTAACTCCCGGAACCGGGAGTTGGGAACCAATTCTTAACACGATCAGCATCATGAACGTATAGATGAGTTTCTTTCTAAGATCTTCGATCTTAAATGCATTCATTAATGTTTTAAACATTAGATCACCTCGGCTTTTCCACCCAGTGCTTCGATTTTTTCTACAGCGCTTGCACTAAATGCGTTAGCCTGAACTGTGAGTTTCTTTGTGAGCGCACCGTTTCCTAAGATCTTAACACCATCTCTTGGGTTCTTTACGATACCCTGTTCGATTAATGTTTCAACGGATACTACTGCATCATTTTCGAATACTTCCAGAGCGCTTAAGTTGATAGCAACGATCTCTTTGGAGTTTCTGTTAGTGAAACCTCTCTTTGGAAGTCTTCTGTATAATGGCATCTGACCACCTTCAAAGCCTGGTCTTGGTGCTCCTGAACGGGCTTTCTGACCTTTATGACCTTTACCGGCTGTCTTACCATTTCCTGAACCGTGTCCACGACCTCTTCTGAAGTTATCGCTCTGTTTAGAGCCTTCAGCATAATGTAAGTTTGATAAGTTCATTTGTGGCACCTCCTTATGCAAAATTAAGCTTCTTCTACTTTTACTAAATGTTTCACGTGCCAGATCATGCCTCTTACAGCTTCATTATCTGGTTTCACAACTGTCTGATGAAGTTTCTTTAATCCTAAAGCTTCAACAGTTGCTTTCTGCTTTGGTACAGCGCCGATTGGGGATTTTACTAATGTAATCTTTAAAGTCTTTTCCATTTTCTTCTCCTCCTTAAGCCAGTACTTCTGCCACAGATTTACCACGTTTCTTAGCTACTTCTTCCGGAGTTTTGATATTCTTTAATCCGTCGATTGTAGCAAGTACTACGTTCTGTTTATTGTTTGAACCTAAAGATTTTGTACCGATGTTTTCGATACCTGCTAATTCGATAACGGCACGGGCTGGACCACCAGCGATAACACCGTTACCTTTTGGAGCTTTCTTCAGTAATACAGATGCACTACCGAATTTTCCAATGAAATCGTGTGGAATACTCTTGTTTTCATCTAATGCTACAGTAATCATGTTCTTCATAGCATCTTCTTTACCTTTACGGATCGCTTCCGGAATTTCAGTAGCTTTTCCGAG
>CALZFY010000013.1:0-36398 GCA_945786935.1 uncultured Lachnoclostridium sp. | reverse complement strand
TATGGATGGTTGGCTTCGGTGGAAAACGAACAACTACTGTTGAGATTGAAGAAGCAATTTCTGATGCTGTTAAAACTGGACAGCTTACCAAAGAAGAAGCAGAAGCAGCTCGTCAGTGTAATAAATAAAACCAAACTGCAGTTGTATAGCAGAGGCTTTTCACATGCCTATGAAGCGAATGCACAGATATTCTCTAAGAGGCATTGTTTAATTTTTCTAATACTATCGCAATATTGCTGATTATAGCCGGAATAGGACAATTAGTTATTAGAGAAAATGCAAAACGGAGGTGCTGTATGGAAAACCAGAACCTTTGATACAATTATTTTGAAAGCAATTTGCAACAATTCCAAGCATGATGGGAGGTGGCTCTTTTGGGAAGGTGCTGATTTTATCGTTTAGGGACGATGAGGAATATATTATTAATCACATTTTATCTTGTATGAATAGAGAAACAGAGATTTTGTATCAAGGAGATGTCCAAAACGGGCAGCTTTATTTTGAAGGTCTTTATATTGATGAACAGAAGCGAATTGCGGTTCGTGAGAATAACGAAATTGAACTGACTTATACGGAATTTGAAATTCTGTATTTGTTAGCCAACAATCCAGGCAGAGTGTTCAGCAAGGAGCAGATTTATGATATTGTCTGGAAGGAATCCTATTCCGGCGATTACAACATCGTCATGAGCCATATCCGGAATATTCGGGAGAAGATAGAGGATAACCCAAGCAAGCCAATCTACATACAGACTGTTTGGGGAGTCGGCTATCGGTTCAATAAAAATTTAATAGCATAGAAACAGGCAATTAAGAAACAAAATCTTAGTTGTCTTTTTTATTTGTAAAATACATTTACAGCGACAGGAGCAGAAAGGAGACAGGAGTAAATTGCAGAAATGGAAACGAATACGGGCAGTCATTTAGGCGGTGTTATCCAATAAAACGGAAGCACCGCATTTCTATTTTACAGACAACAAATTTAAAGAAAGCAGAGGTAATGAAAAATGAATTTAGAAAATAAAATCGAAGCACAGCGGAAACGCATGGAGCAGGAAAAGAACAAACTGGATATGCTGATGAAAAAGGCAAAGATGGAGCAGAGGAAAGCAGATAACCACAGAAAGATTGTAGTGGGTGCAAACTTTGAAACATTTCTTAATGAGCCGAGGAGATACAGCGAGGAGCAGACCAGACGGATTATGCAGGTTGCATTTGCCACAAGAGAGGTCAAGAACTGCATGGAGCAGATTGAGCGGGAACTTGCAAGGGCGGAGGAAAAAATGCCGGATACGGCGATAAATGAGGAAGCAGACGAGGGCGAAAGCGAAGAAGAATAGGGAATGTGCAGCGTTGTAGCCAATTCCCTCAACTTTGTTGAGGGCGCACAGATACACCACCCTTTGGGGCGGTGCTGTGCGTTCTCCGAAGGGTGCAGGATGTCCGGGGGACATCCGTTTGCACGGACCGAAGCGGAGCGGAGACCTTGCAGAGGGCAGTCGGCTACTTCGTATCCGACACAAGGTGCAGGCACCTTGTTGAACAAAAGGCAAGCCTTTTGTTATAAGGGAGCTACACTCCCTTCGGCGGTAAAAAGAACCGCCTACCCTAGTGAACTTTGCGTTCAGATGAAATCACAAAAAGACGTGCTTTCATCTGCCCACAAAGTCTGCCGGTGCAACCCGCTACGTTGTGTGAAAGGAGAGGACAGTGAAGAACGGAACGATTAGCAGCAGGGCATCCATAGTCCAGCGGAGCAAAGGACAGTCTGCGGTTGAGCAGTCAGCCTATATCAGCAGGACATCCCTTTACAGTGATTATTATGGCATGACCTATAACAGAACTGCCAAAGAGGATTTAGTCGGTGCAGATGTGCTTCTGCCGGAACACGCACCACCGGAATTTGCAGACAGGGCAGTATTATGGAACTCTGTGGAAAAGAACGAGAAAGCGAAGAATGCCCAGCTTGCAAGGAGCCTGAAATATTCCCTGCCCAATGAGTGGGACGAAGCCACCGCAAGGCAGGTCATGGAACGTTTTATCAAAGAGCAGTTTGTAGATAAGGGAATGTGTGCAGATTATGGTATTCATCGTTCGTATAACGATAAAGGACAGCCGAATCTGCATATCCATATCCTTCTTACCCTCAGACCTCTCAATGAGGATGGTACATGGGGAGCAAAATCGAGAAAAGAATATGTCCTTGACGCAGACGGTAACCGGATACCCAATGCCAGCGGAAAAGGCTATAAAAGCCGGAAAGTAAATGTGATTGACTGGAATGAGAAAGGCAAGGCAAAGGAATGGAGAAATGCCATTGCTGAGGTTATCAATGCCACCAATGAAAAAGCAGGCATAGCCGAGCGTGTTGATCCACGTTCCTATAAGGACAGAGGGATACCTCTTATTCCGACCATTCATTTAGGGGAAAGAGCAAGTGCATTGGAACGAAAGGGCATCCGGACAGAAAGGGGCAATATCAATCGTGCAATCGGGAAATACAATGCCATGATAATGAAGATTTATGGATTTATCTCTGAACTCAAAGAGGAACTGAAAAAGGGAGTTTTCAAATTTGTTTTTGAGAGAAAAAGCCGGACAGAAAGGGATGACATTCAATCTATCAATCCATCAATCAATCCTTCCGTACCGGAGCAAAAATCAGAGGTTCAGACCGCATTGGAGATATTGCAGAAACAAAGGACAGAAATGGTGGTAAGACCGATTTTTCCTTATGTACAGAGATTTAAAGACAAGCGGCTTCTGGGTAATGTGGAACAGCTTGCAAAGCTGCTTGGCACAAACCATCTTGAAACATGGGAGGATGTGAGGGCGTTTGAGGAAAAGCAGACGGAGGTGTTGGAGAATTGCAGGGCAGAACTTTCAGAGTTAAGTGTGCGTTATGAGAAGTGGACGCAGGTGGTATCTGACTATGACGATTACAAGCAGTACCAGCCAGTAATGAAAGAGTATCAGGCATTAAGCGGACTGAGGAAAAATTCCTTTAAGAAAAGGCATGAAACAGAGCTTGAAAACTATGCGATATATCGTGACAGGGTAAAGGCAGTCATGCCGGAAAATATGAAAATATCAAAGCCATATATTGATAAGCAGTTAGCGGAGGTGTTGACACAGCAGGAGCAGATACAGAGAAAAAGCAGTAGGATTGCTACCGACCTTGCAAGGCTTTCCGTTTTCAAAGGCAATCTCAGGGAAATGGAAGCACAGCAGAGAGCGGACGAGCAGGCAAGGGAGCAGAACCGGGATAAGAAACACGAAAATACAATTTAACCACAGCGTGAGGTGCATGGAAAACAGAAGGATTTCATGCACCTTTTTTCGTTGGGAAAAGGAGATTTATGGAACAGACAGAAAAGCAGACAACGGACAAAGAACAGTGTCCGCATATCAAAAAGAAAATCGGAAGAACCACCTACAACGTGGCAATTCATTTCAGCAAAACGAGCAGGGAAACCATGACGGATAAGATTAACAGATTGATATTACATGACATAAACAGTGAAGATTTTTCTTAACTACCCTTGACAAAATCTTTCCGATGAAACTAATCTTGCAAAAAAGGAAACAAAAGAAAAAGCATCTATTTGGAAAGACTTTAAATTATTATTAACTAATAAATTTTATGTTCGTATTTTAGGATTCAATTTTGTGAGATATTTTGGCTCTGGAATTGCAGGTGGAGTTATTGTATTTTTTGCGTTATATTCTCTTGGAAATGCAAAATTGTTGGGAATTATGTCTGCATCTTCAAGAATTCCGGTTATGATTTGTTTATCAGTAACTCCGTTTCTAGTAAAAAAATTTGGAGTTTATAAAGTCAATTTATTTGGACGTCTTTGTGGGCTAGTATTCACTATTGGTTCAGCGATTTTTGGCTACATGGGTAGCTTTATGGGATTAGTGGTTTGCACAATCTGTAGTTCATTCTTATCAAATCCTATGACAGGTACACTGAATTCTGTAGTTGCGGATGCTGCGCATTATACATATTTAAAGGATAAAAGACATATTGAAGGAGCAATGTTCAGCTGCACGTCAATTGGAGTGAAGGTTGGTAGTGGTCTTGGTACCGCAGTTTGTGGTTGGCTTTTAACATTAGGTGGATATAGCGGTGCTGCAGAAGTACAATCTGCAAGTGCGATTTCGATGATCAATTTTATGTATTTGATTATTCCTGTAGTCCTTCAGCTTCTTATGTTTTTATTAGCAGCGGGATTAAATGTTGAAAAAGCAAATAAAGAGTTAGAATTAAAAAATGCAGTACAGGTTGAAAATTAAGAGGAGTGCAGAATGATTCGACAGAATTTTAATTCGGATTGGACCTTGATGAACGACAAGAAGTCATCACTTGGGACTATGACCAAAAGATGTAAAACGATACCTGTGCAGATTCCACATGATGCAATGATCCATGAAGAAAGAACCCCAAATACAGAAAATCAATCACAAACAGGGTTTTATCCAGGGGGACAGTACGTATACATTAAAAAATTCTATGCTGAAAAACAATGGGAAGAGAAAACAGTGATTATAGAGTTTGAAGGTGTATACCAAACGGCCATGGTATATTTAAATGGACATTTAGTAGCGCACAATATATACGGATATTCAAATTTTTATGCTGTGCTCGATTCAAATTTAATATATGGAGAAGTAAATGAGTTAAAAGTAATTGCAAACAATTCGGCCGTCTCAAATAGTAGATGGTATTCAGGAAGTGGTATCTATCGAGATGTAAAACTAATGGTAGGTTCTAGAATACATGTTCCAGCGGATGGAGTTAAAATCACGACTATTTCTGCAAATGAGGAAATTGCAGTAGTTGAATTAGAAATCTTAATTCGAAATTTAGAACATAAAAAAGACACCGTGTTTGTAGTTACAGAAGTTTCTGATTCAAGCAAAGTGGTCGGCAGTGAAAAAACAAAATTAACAATGTTTCCTAATGCAGAAGAATTGATTCGTCAGAGGGTTTACATAAAATCCCCAAAACTTTGGAACTGTGATACGCCTAATCTATATGAATGTAGGGTATCGGTAGTTTTTGGGGAGGAAGTGATTGATGAAACCATAGAGACAATTGGAATACGAACAATTTCGTTGGAACCAATAAATGGGTTGCAAATTAATGGGAAAAAGGTTAAACTTCGTGGAGCCTGTATTCATCACGATAATGGTATTATTGGAGCAGCAACTTTTGAAAAAGCAGAAGAGAGAAAGATTAAGCTACTAAAAGAAGCTGGATTTAACAGTATCAGAAGTTCTCACCATCCTATTAGCAAATCAATGATGAGAGCGTGCGACCGATATGGTGTTTTGGTTATGGATGAATTGAGTGATGTTTGGACATATCACAAAAACCCACATGACTTTGCAATTCACTTTACTGATTATTGGGAACAAGAAGTAGAAAGGATGGTAAAGAAAGACTACAATCATCCATCAGTAATTTTTTATTCCGCTGGTAACGAAATTCCTGAAGTAGGACTAGATTCCGGCGCACAAATGAAACGCCGTATTTGTAATAAATTTCATGAGTTGGATAAAACAAGATATACAACAGATGGCATTAATGGTTCCATGTCTATTACATATGGATGTGGAATGGAGAGTCTTCTGAAGGACATGTTAGGTGATTCTCTTGATATGGGAGGTATGAATGGCGCCAATGCATTGAACGCATATATGAGTTTAAAAACTGGTGAAAGAGCTGATGAATTTGCATGTCATCCGTTTGTTACCGAAGCAATTGAGGAGAGTGTTATGGCCTCAGATGTTACAGGCCTAAACTATTTGACTGGAAGACATGTACTTGAAAAGAAGCTGCATCCAAATAAGACGGTCATTGGTGCTGAAACTTATCCGGCAGACATTGTAAGACTTTGGAAGCTTGTGAAAGAAAATTCACATGTTTTAGGTGACTATACATGGGCAGGTCATGATTATTTGGGTGAAGCAGGTTGCGGAATTTTCCATTATGACGGAACTGCAAATTTTTCTAATGTATATCCAGAAAGAACGGCTTATATTGGAGATTTGGATCTAATTGGATACCGACGACCGATTAGTTATTTGCGAGAGATCGTGTTTGGCCTAAGAAAACAACCTTATATTGCAGTTGAAAGACTAAATCGATATGGAATGAAGCCATCAAAAACGGCATGGATGTATAAGGATAATATTGAAAGCTGGACATGGCCTGGCTATGAAGGAAAACCTGCGGTTGTAGATGTTTACGCAGATGCCGAAGAAGTGGAGCTTTTTTTAAACGGAAAATCTTTAGGAAAGAAATCTGCGGGAGAAGAGAATTCTTATACCGCCACATATGAATTACTGTATGTTCCGGGTGAATTGGAAGCTGTAGCATACAATGATTCTAAAGAAATAGGACGTTATAGTATTAAAACATCTGGTTCAGTTAACAGAATAACAGCTGTTGCAGATACAAGCGTATTGAAAGCTGGAGGAGAAGATTTAGCATTTATAACAATTTTCCTTTCAGACCAAGAAGGAAACAGGAATATGTACGAACAGAAACTCCTTCGTATTGATGTAAAAGGAGAAGGTGTTCTACAAGGCTTTGGAAGTGCTAACCCTTGTTCATTAGAGACATATGATTCAACAGAATGCAACACCTATGATGGATATGCAATGGCAGTAGTTCGTGCTGGACAAAGTCATGGTAAAATACAAATCACTATTTCTGCAAAAGATTGCGAAGATAATGTAATTGAACTATTGGTTAATTAGAGGATAAAGATTTGGCAATAACCAATGGCTCAAATGAAGACGGTGCAAGATGTATACAAACAGACGCTGCCAATGCCTCTTCATGGTATTTTCTGGTAACAGAATAATACAAACAATAATAAGTAAAACGATATATAGGTTTCTATCTTTCTATCCCCTCTTAGAAAGAGGCGAAGGAGGGCAACTCTTATCGAGTTCGCCCTCCTTCGTCTCTTTCTTTGTATGCAGCTTCAATCACTGCATCTAACAGCTGTTCCTTCTGATAGGAAGGACAATTCAGGTTTTTGAGTGTTTGATTGACCATATCTGCATGGACACGGGCAACACGGTCTGCCAGTTCCCGCTTACCTTCTTCTGTTTTCGGATAATGGACAATTACTTTGATTGGAGCACTTGTTCTTGCTATACTATACACCTCCCCGCTAGTAAAAAATATGAGAGAGAAGCTGTCCGTTATTCCCAAGACAAAAGCATCTGTTTTCTTAGTCAAAAAGGGAGATTTAGTGCTATAATGTTACTGGGAAAGCTCGGAACTTCTTTCTTGGCACTATCTTATCAGGGAGTTGTAAAAGACACATTGAGTGGTGATTGAGTATAAATTGACTATTTTCAGGAGGGGGCTGTGTATGGAACGCTGTGATTTCAGTTCAGTCATTACGATCATTCGTAAATATATCAGCGATGATCGAAATCTAAACCAGGTTGATTTACTGTATGAGTTATTTGCCAGTTTCTTAAATGATGAAACTTCTTTTGACTTTGATTTTGATAATGGTCTTGTATGCAGATGGTTTCATGGAGTGGCAAAAGTCAGTCCACGAATCTCCAGATTTTATATGGAGAACTCTAATCAGAAAAGTCTTGCTGATGATATAGAACAGAATGTGTTGCCTTTGATGTATGACAGTGCAATGGCAGTGCAGGAAATATACAGTATTTTGGTACAGGATAGCACAATTTCGGATAAAATAAAGAATCAGTTGGCAAAGCATTATCCATGCAGTGATGACTCAGAGGAAGCCATCTTCCTATCCTACGTGCTTTGTTTTGGTATGGAACGTACCTTTGTTAAACGTGATGCTGATACAAAGCAATTACTGTCTATGGGAAGACTTTCGCCAATTGTAAAAGATTACGTGTATGATAGCGGTGTGCCAAAACCATGTCGTTATTTCTGCGGACGAGATAAAGAGCTTGCTTCACTACATCAACTACTGTGTAAGAATGGCAAAGTATTTCTTCAGGGGATTGCCGGTATTGGTAAAAGTGAATTGGCGAAGGCCTATGCCAAGAAGTATGGCAAGGAATATACAAATGTTCTATATCTTACCTACACCGGGGATCTGAAACGTGATATTACCGATATGGAATTTGCTGATGATTTACCGGAAGACAGCGATGATGACCTTTTCCGTAAGCATAATCGTTTCCTACGTTCTTTAAGAGAAGATACATTGTTCATTATAGACAATTTTAATACGACCGCTATGATGGATGAATTGTTGCCGGTTGTGCTGAAATATCGTTGTCGTATTCTATTTACTACTCGCAGCAGATTTGACAACTATACTTTCATGGACCTGGAAGAAATCACGGATACAGCAATACTTTTAGAGTTGATGGGTTGTTTTTATTCAGACGCAGAAAAATACAGTGCAGTTCTGGAACAGATCATCCAGACGGTACACAGTCACACATTGGCAGTAGAATTAGCGGCTCGTTTATTGGAGACAGGAATTTTGGAACCGATGTTCCTGTTGAATAAGCTGAAGGAAGAAAAAGCAGCTCTTAGTGCCACCGATACAATCGGGATTACCAAAGATGGACGGAGCTGTAAAGCAACTTACTATCATCATATTCATACATTGTTTTCATTGTGCCAGTTATCCAGTGACGAAATGGATATCATGAGAAATCTTTCTCTGATCCCGGTTGCGGGAATCAGTGGCAGATTATTTGCAAACTGGATGAATTTGTATGACATGAATGCGATCAATGATTTGATTGAAAAAGGATTTGTACAGGCAAGGGAAGGACATGTGATTGCTTTACATCCAATGATGCAGGAAGTTGCAATGGAGGAAACAAAACCTTCTGTACAGAATTGCCGTACATTGCTTCATAGCATACAGAAGATTTGTCTGCGCCATGGAGAAGATGTTTCCTGTTATATGCAATTATTCCAGACGATCGAAGCTGTCATGGAACAGGTTGAAAATGACGATATGACAGCATACCTGCGTTTTCTGGAAGATGCATTTCCGTACATGGAAAAATATCAATATGTCCAAGGTATGGAGTTGGTTTTGAAAGAATTGTCCGCACTGTTGGCAAATAAAATTGTTGGTTGCGACTTTGACCGGGCATTGTTGTTGAACTACCGTGCATATTGCGAAAAGAAACCGGAAAAGGCGATTAAACTGCAAAAAGAAGCAGTTGCCGTGGTGTCTGAAATTACTCCGGACAATGCACTCCTTGCTTCGAATCTTTATTCAAATCTCGGCAGGTTATATAAGCAGAGTGGAAAACTGGAACTGGCAAAACAAAACATGGAATATGCCATCAGGATTATAGAGCAGTATGATCTGACACATTACCATGACAGTATTGTACAGATTACAAATTATGCAGTTCTCATGAATGACATGGGGCAAGCTGATATTGGACTTACTGCGTTGAAAAAGCTCTGTCGGGTGATTCGTGAATACAACACAGATAATAGTATGGACTATGCGAAAGTTCAGGAAGCTATGGGTGGCATCTGTTTAACTGTGGGCGATATCCAGCAGGCTACCACACATTTTAAGAAAGCTATGGCAGTTTATGAGGTATTGTTCGAAACAGAACCGGAGATGATCGAAGACAAAAAGCAGGAACTGCTTGGGATGTATACGCAGGCAGGAAACTATCTGGGTAAGGTTTTGGGGAAAGGAAAAAGTCCTTCATTTTAATTCCGTAGGAATTTGCCAGATACGCACTTTGTAATACAAGTGCATCTGGTTAGGGAAAATCCCTAAAACCCACCCATATTTATACAGTCAACTTACTTTTTAAGTTGACTTTTAGAAAGTAAGTTGAAAAAATAAGTTGACTTTTCGATTTTAAGTTGAAAAAGTGAGTCGACTTTTTTGTGGCAAAATATCTTTTTTGATCCGAAAAAACAGAGTCAACTGAAAAAGTCGACTCGTTTTTTGAAAATCAACTGAAAAAGTCGACTCGTTTTTCAAAAGTTAACTGAAAAAATGAGTCGACTATATTTTTTATGGGGTTTTAGGGGCAATCACCCTAACCAGAAGCATGAGACGGCTCTCATGCGTATCTGGCAAATTCCCATGGGGATTTACAAATTATTTTGGAAAGGCATATACGGGAAAAAAGAACCAGAACAAAAAGTCCTGGCTAAGTCAATTTTTATTCTGTTTCATCTAAATTATCAAGTGAGTAGCGACAACACTGGATAATCAATTGATTTAGGGAAATATCCTTTTTCTGTGCTAATTCACTTAATTCTGTAATCAAGTCTTTCGGCATACGGAAGGTTTTATTAATGTATTCGGTTTTTTCTACTTTAAACATATGAGTGACATCTCCTCTCATATGCATTATAATTGCAAATAACAAAGTAAAATACACGCTATATTTACACTTATAAAAAGAGGTATAAAAGCATATGTGGGATAATTTGATGAGATATGCCAATGAATTAATTCGAGAATTAGAAGAACAGATTGCAAGGGAGGAAGCTGTCATGACGGAAGAAGAGAAGGAAGCGGAAAAAATGTACCAGAGAGAATTTACTGATAAAATGATGAGGTTGGCGGAAAAAGAAACTCTGTGATAGTTATATTACAAACTGAATGATAGATCTCAAAAGGTTTAAAGAATAAACAAGGGAATTTTCATTCCCCTTGTTTGCTGTTAACAGAAAATCAGATCTCTCAACACAATTTCTTCAGCTGCAATTAGGATATTGTTCATGGCCTGAACCCATTCCATCTGATCCGTGGATTTTCAACTTTCAGTTACCCCTTGAAGTTCTTGCATTTGTCTGGTTAAAAGTTGCATTTTCTCATGTGCAATATCGTCGATTTCATTCAAATGACTGATCAGTTTTCCGGTCCGTAAAAGCATATAGTATAGATATTTTTGATGCTCTTTCAGATATCTTTGTCTCATTTGTCCGTATTTTCCATAATGTGGTGTTTCTTCCGGTATTTCAAGGTCAGGATAATACATACCATCGTCTCCAAGTGTATAGGTTCCGCCGATTTCTTCAAATAATGACTTCATACATAATTCCTCCATTCTTTGTTTACATGATTATTACTCTATGATATGATAGTATAAAGCATATAACATATTATCGCAAGGAGGAGATTAAATGAAAAAGAATGATGATTGCATCGCCATCTATTCCCGTAAATCGAAATTCACAGGAAAAGGTGAAAGTATTGGCAATCAGGTGGAACTCTGCAAAGAGTATGTTCGAGCCCATTATGGAGATGTGGCACTTGATCATATCATCGTATATGAAGACGAAGGATTTTCAGGAGGAAATTTAAACCGTCCGGATTTCAAGAAAATGATGGATGCAGCGAAGAAACGGAAATTCAAAGCGATCATTGTTTATCGTCTTGACCGTATCAGCCGTAACATTAGTGACTTTGCAGGACTGATTGAGGAATTATCTCATTTGGATATTGCCTTTGTTTCTATTAAAGAACAGTTTGATACTGCAACACCTATGGGACGTGCGATGATGTATATTGCATCCGTTTTCTCACAGTTGGAGCGAGAAACCATTGCGGAACGTATCCGTGATAATATGCATGAACTGGCTAAAACAGGGCGCTGGTTAGGCGGTACAACTCCCACAGGTTATGCTTCCGAAGCAGTGAAGAGTATTACCATTGACGGAAAGTCCAAAAAAGCCTGCAAGCTGAAATTAATTCCGGAAGAGGCGGATATTATCAGAATGATCTATGATCTGTATATCGAGCATGATTCCCAAACAGTTACCGAAGCGGAACTGATGAAACGTGGTGTCAAGACTAAGAATGACAACTATTTTACCCGGTTTTCCATAAAAGCAATTTTGCAGAACCCGGTTTATATGATTGCAGATCAGGATGCATATGACTATTTTGTTAAAGTGAATGCTGATCTCTTTTCTGTTCAGGAAGATTTTGATGGTGTGCATGGTATCATGGCATACAATAGAACCAGTCAGGAAAAGGGAAAGACAACAGAATTTCTTCCACCCAGTGAGTGGATCGTATCTGTAGGTCAGCATCCCGGGATCATTCCGGGAAAGGTATGGGTTTCTATTCAGGAATCACTGGAGAGAAATAAGGCAAAGTCATATCGTAAGCCACGCAGCAATGAAGCGCTGCTGACAGGACTTTTATATTGCAGTTGTGGCAATCGAATGTATCCAAAGCTCAGCAAACGAAAAACTGCTGATGGAAAGCCAATCTACACCTATGTGTGTAAGATGAAGGAACGCAGCCAAAGAAGTGTATGTGATAGAAAGAACGCCAACGGAAATACACTGGACATGGCAATGATCGAGCAGATTAAGATGTTGGAAGATAATAAAGGTTCTTTTATCGACCAGTTAGAGCAGAGCCGAAGATTCTATACCGGAAACAGAGCTGATTACGAGGAACGACTTACAGCATTAAGACAGGAAAAGACAGATAATGAAAGTAAAATTGAAAAACTGGTAGACTCTCTGATTGATTTAGGAGATAGTGTTGCTAAAAATCATGTAGCAAAGAGAATCGAACAGCTGAATCAGGAATGTGTTGCGATAGATTCCCGTATTCAGGAATTGGAAGGCTTGACTTCTCAGCATGCACTTAGTGATATTGAGTTTGATGTGATGCGTCAGCTCCTTACAATATTTAAAGAAGGAATCGACGAGATGACTGTCGAACAGAAGCGTGCTGCGATTCGCACCCTTGTCCGTAAGGTAGTATGGGATGGTGTATATGCCCATGCAGTCTTGTTTGGCATTCAGGATGAAGAAATTGATTTCCCGCCGATTCCAAACATTGGAAATATTGCAGACAACGAAGAAGACGATACGGAAGAATTAGAGCAATTTGGTGATGTGGATTATGAGGACACAGACCTGGAGGAAGATTGCCTGGGAAAAACGTATCTCCCCAATGCGACTGAAACGCCTTGGGGAGAGGATAGCAAATGAACTCCTCATGTACTTTCGATCGAGAAAGAAGATATCCAGAGAGGTTTCCTACTATGAGCCCATCGGCACAGATAAGGAAGGAAATGAGATCAGTCTTTTAGAGGTGATCGAAAGTCCGGAAGCCTCCGCTTTTGAAATCGTCACGGCCAGGGATGATGAGCGGAAAATGTATGATCTGATTCCCAAGGTGCTAAGTCCAAGGGAACAAAAGGTGCTGACGCTTCGATATGGTCTCTATGGATACAGGGAATGTACCCAAAGAGAGGTGGCGAAGCACATGGGAATTTCCCGCTCCTATATCAGCCGCATCGAAAAAAATGCAATTGAAAAACTTCGAAGTTGTTTTTAGACACATTTTCTGTTACAATCAGATTATCCAAAATCCATGTATGCAGGAAAAACCTGCATATGATCTGATCATTTCGATCAAATAATCCACAAACCATCAGAAAAAGTATATGGAGGAAATGAAGATGTTTAGCAGTGTAATGTCTGCAGATGTCAGAGGTATCTTCGGCGTTCCCATTTTTGTGGAAACGGACGTATCCGATGGCCTGCCGGGTCTGTCTATGGTGGGCTATCTGACATCTGCAGTAAAGGAAGCCGCTGACCGGGTGAGGACTGCCATGAAAAATACGGGGATTTCTATTCCGCCAAAGAAGATCACCGTGAATCTTTCACCGGCAGATACGAAAAAGGAAGGAACGGGCTTTGATCTGGCCATTGCAGTATCCTTGATGTGCAGCCTTGGCATGTTTCCGAAAGAATATGTGGATAACGTCATGTTTTTGGGAGAGCTGGGGCTTGATGGAAAGGTAAAAAAGATCCGTGGTGTACTTCCTATGGTAGAGCTTGCAAAAAATCGGGGCTGCAGGGCCTGCGTGCTTCCCTTTGAAAATCTGGCAGAAGGACAGATCGTGGAGGATATCTGCTGTGTGGGAGTGGACAATCTTAAGGAGGTTTTAAAGTATATCTTAAGTGACCATTATGAGAATTCAAAACCAAAGAAGGAATACTTTTCGGAAAATGAAAAAGAACCTCTGGATTTTTCTCAGATCCGTGGACAGGAGGGTGTTAAATACGCAGCAAAGATTGCAGCCGCAGGGAGGCTCAATCTTCTGATGATTGGTCCGCCAGGCTCCGGAAAGACTATGATCGCCAGAAGAATTCCCACCATTTTACCGCCGCTATCCAGAGAGGAAAGTCTGGAAGTGACGAAAATCTACAGTGTCTGCGGTCAATTGCCGGATGGCAGCGGGCTTTTAAAGGAGCGTCCCTTTCGGGCACCCCATCACACCATTTCCATGTCTGCCATGGTAGGAGGAGGCAAAAAGCCAAAGCCCGGGGAGGTGAGTCTTTGTACCCACGGATGTATGTTTTTGGATGAAATTACGGAACTTCCCAAAAACGTACTGGAATCCTTAAGACAGCCTTTGGAAGATAAAAAGGTACAGATTTCCAGAGTGGACGGTACCGATATTTTTCCGGCTGATTTTATCTTGGTAGCTGCCATGAACCCCTGCAGGTGCGGTTACTACCCGGATATGAACAAATGCCATTGTACTCCGTCAGACATTTACCGGTATTTAAACAGGATCAGTATGCCCTTTATTGACCGGATGGATCTTTGTGTGGAGGCTCCCAAGCTGGAATTTGATGCGTTGACCGGAAAGGAAGCATCAGAGACTTCCAAAGAAATGAGGGAACAGGTGATCTGTGCCCAGGAAAGGCAAAAGGAGCGATATGAGGGGACGAGCTATCGGTTTAATTCCCAGGTGCCCGGTGCAAAAGCAGAAGATTATTTCAGGTTGGGAAAGAAACAAAAGCAGCTTTTAAAGGATGCTTTTGAACGGTTAAGCCTGACTGCCCGTTCCTATCATAAGATCCTCAAGGTGGCAAGAACCATCGCCGATCTGGAGGGCAGCAGGGATCTGGAGGAAAAACACATTCTTCAGGCAATCTGTTATCGAAACGTGGATCGAAAATTTTGGGCGGTGTAGGAAATGGAAAAGAATCATAAGAATCTGCCGGAAGGCATAGAATATATCAGTCAAAACCATCCCCGGTTTCCCCAAAAGCTAAAGGAGCTTGCAGATTGTCCTGAAGGAATCTATGTGAGGGGAAGACTGCCGGATCCAGAGAGGAAAACAGTGGCTATTGTAGGAGCCAGAATGTGCACGCCCTATGGACGGGCTACAGCTTCTTATTTTGCCAGAGTGCTGGCAGCCAATGGAGTGCAGATCATCAGTGGACTGGCTCTAGGGATTGATGGAGCTGCCCATGAAGGAGCATTGTGTGCCGGGGGTGATACCTTTGGTGTTCTTGCGGGGGGAGTGGACGTTTGTTATCCGCGCTCCAATATTGAACTATACGAACAGATGAGAACAAGGGGAGGAATCATTTCCGAGGAACCCTGCGGCTTTCCGCCTCTTGCAAAAATGTTTCCTAAAAGAAACCGGATCATCAGCGTTTTATCAGATCTGGTGCTGGTGGTAGAGGCAAGGAAAAAAAGCGGTTCTTTGATCACAGCAGATTTTGCGGCTGAGCAGGGACGGGATATTTTTGCCGTTCCGGGAAGGCTGGAGGATGCCTTAAGCCAGGGCTGCAATGATCTGATTGCCCAGGGAGCAGGAATTGCACTTTCCCCGGAAATCCTGTTAGAAATTATGGGAAAAGAAGTGAAAAAATCTGACAATTCCAAAGCTTTTGTGGAAAATGTCCTTGCAAGGGAGGAAAATATAGTGTATAGTTGTCTGAGTTTACAGCCCAAAAGCCTGGATGAGTTATGTAAGGCTTCCGGGATGTCCTATACAGCGACAGCGGAAGCGGTCATGCTTTTACAGCTTCAGGGGCTGGCTAAAGAAATCGGACGAAACAGGTACATCAAGGGGAAATAACCGTTTCGTTTATTCAAAGGGGAAAAATGAATGGCAAAGTATTTAGTAATCGTGGAATCACCGGCGAAAGTAAATACGATCAAAAAGTTTTTAGGTTCAAATTATGAGGTTATGGCCTCCAACGGGCATGTGAGAGATCTGCCGAAAAGTCAGATGGGAATCGATCCGGAGAATGATTTCGAACCAAAATACATTACGATCCGTGGGAAAGGGGAAATTCTTGCAAAGCTTCGTAAGGAAGCAAAAAAAGCGGATAAGATCTATCTCGCAACGGACCCTGACCGTGAAGGAGAAGCGATTTCCTGGCATTTGTCCCAGGCACTGAATCAGGATCCGAAAAAAATGTATCGTATTACCTTTAACGAGATTACAAAACAGGCAGTAAAAAATTCCATTAAGCAGGCAAGAGAAATCGATATGAACCTGGTGGATGCCCAGCAGACCAGAAGAATTTTAGACCGTATGGTGGGATATCGAATCAGCCCGGTTCTTTGGGCAAAGATCAAACGTGGCTTAAGTGCCGGCCGTGTACAGTCTGCGGCTCTTCGTATCATTGCAGACAGAGAGGAAGAAATTGCGGCATTTACACCCGAAGAGTACTGGTCTTTGGATGCACTTCTTTTGGCAGAAGGCAGTAAGAAACCACTGACTGCGAAGTTTTATGGAACGGAGAAGGAAAAACTGGAGATTACCAGTGAAGAACAGATCCGGAAGATTGAAGATGATCTTAACGGTGCATCCTATGAGGTAGCGGAGATCAAAAAGGGAGAGCGTACGAAAAAGGCACCGCTTCCTTTTACCACCAGTACCTTACAGCAGGAAGCATCCAAGGTGTTAAACTTTTCAACACAAAAGACCATGCGTCTTGCCCAGCAGCTCTATGAAGGGGTGGAGGTAAAAGGACAGGGAACCGTGGGTCTTATTACCTACCTGCGTACCGATTCTACCCGTGTGTCTGAAGAAGCACAGGCTATGGCAAAGGATTTTATCCTGGAAAATTATGGTCCTTCCTATCTGGCAGAAGAGACTGCTACGAAAAAGGACAACAAAAAGATCCAGGATGCTCATGAAGCGATCCGTCCAACAGATTTAAAACGTACACCTGCGCTGGTAAAAGAGTCCTTAAGCAGGGATCAGTTCCGTCTCTATCAATTAATATGGAAGAGATTTGCTGCAAGCCGTATGAGCGCAGCAAAATATGAGACGACCTCTGTGAAAATTCTGGCAGCAGGATACCGCTTCCAGGTGGCAGATTCCAAACTTGCTTTTGATGGTTTCCTGTCAGTTTATACAGAAGCAGACGGAGAGGAAATTGAAAAGGCCAATGTAAAATCTTTGGAAAAGGGTTCTGTTTTGCAATTTGTAGAATTTGACGGCAAACAGCATTTTACCCAGCCGCCGGCACATTTTACCGAAGCTGCACTGGTAAAGACCTTAGAAGAGCTGGGAATTGGAAGGCCAAGTACCTATGCACCTACGATTACTACGATCATTGCGAGAAGATATGTGGCAAAAGAGGGAAAGAATCTTTACATTACCGAGCTTGGTGAAATCGTAAATGATATGATGAAACGTGCATTCCCGGGAATCGTAAACACAGAGTTTACGGCCAATGTGGAGGCTCTTTTAGACTATATTGCAGAAGGAACCATGAATTGGAAAACAGTGGTGAGAAACTTCTATCCGGATCTTGAGGAAGCAGTGGAAAATGCCGAGAAGGAACTGGAAAATGTGAAGATCGCTGACGAGGAGACGGATGTCATCTGTGAAGAATGCGGGCGCAACATGGTCATCAAATACGGACCTCACGGAAAATTCCTGGCTTGCCCGGGATTCCCTGAATGCAGAAATACAAAGCCATATTTGGAAAAGATTGGTGTAGCCTGTCCGAAATGCGGAAAAGATATCGTGATCCGCAAATCAAAAAAAGGCAGGAGATATTATGGCTGTGAAAATAATCCGGAATGCGATTATATGACATGGCAAAGACCAAAGGCTGCACAGGCAGCAGGAGATAAAGAATCATGAGTATTCAACTGTTAGATAAAACACGAAAGCTGAACAGGCTGTTAAAGAATGCGGAAAGCTCTGAGATCAGCTTTAGTGAGATCAGTAAATTATTAAAGGAAATGCTTGGCTCCAGTGTATGGGTGCTTAGTAAAAAAGGAAAGATTTTAGGCATCAGTCAGGAAGAGACCATGGAACCTATCGGAGAACTTCTGGGGGAAGCACGTGGGGTACGGATCGATGCCAGCTTAAATGAGCGTCTTTTGGCGGTTCTTTCTACAAGGGAGAATGTGTATTTACAGACGCTGGGATTTTCGGATGCCACCAGAGATTATCATGGGATGATCGTTCCCATTGATATTGCCGGAGAGCGTCTTGGAACACTGTTTATGTACCGTGCAGAGAAAATCTATGACATTGAAGACATCATTCTCTGTGAATATGGTGCGACTGTTATCGGAATGGAAATGATGCGGGCGGAAAATGATGAGACTGCAGAGGAATCCCGAAAGCAGCAGGTCGTACAGTCTGCCTTAAACACTCTGTCTGCCTCTGAAAGAGAGGCAATGCGATGCGTATTTCGGGAATTAAAGGGTACTGATGGCATTCTGGTAGCCAGCAAAGTGGCAGAGCAGGAAGGGATTACCCGTTCCATCATTGTGACAGGACTTAAAAAAATGGAAAGTGCCGGAGTCATTGAGTCAAAAAGTGCAGGTATGAAGGGCACCCGTGTACGCATATTAAATGAAATATTGCTGGATGAACTGGACATTTTATAAGTCTTAAAAAAGTATAAAATCCAATTTTAGGCATTGACAAGAGATGGCAAAGTGATTACTATATGCTTTAGTAGTTAGCACTCGAATTAACTGAGTGCTAATATTGAAAAAGGAGGAGTCATCATGAAATTAATCCCATTAGGTGACAAAGTTGTTTTAAAACAGGTAGAAGCAGAAGAAACTACAGCATCTGGTATTATTTTATCAGCAAAAACTCAGGAAAAACCTCTGGAAGGTATCGTAATCGCAGTTGGACCGGGCGGAATGGTTGACGGAAAAGAAGTAACCATGCAGGTAAAAGAAGGCGATAAGGTAATTTATCAGAAGTACTCTACAACAGAAGTAAAAGTAGATGGCGAAGAATATTTAATGGTAAAACAGAACGATATTTTAGCAATTGTAGTAGAGGAATAATTGTTCGGAGGTAAATGATCATGGCAAAAGAAATTAAATATGGTGAAGACGCCAGAAAAGCACTGGAAGCCGGCGTTAACAAATTAGCAAATACCGTTCGTGTGACAATCGGACCAAAAGGAAGAAATGTTGTATTAGATAAACAGTTTGGTGCTCCACTGATCACAAATGATGGTGTGACCATCGCAAAAGAAATCGAACTGGAAGATCCATTCGAAAACATGGGAGCACAGCTTGTAAAAGAAGTTGCTACAAAGACAAACGATGTAGCAGGTGATGGTACTACCACAGCCACTGTTCTTGCTCAGGCAATGATCAACGAAGGTATGAAGAACCTGGCAGCAGGTGCAAACCCGATCGTTTTAAGAAAAGGTATGAAAAAAGCAACAGATGCGGCAGTAGAAGCTATCGCAGCTATGAGCAGCAAAGTTTCCAGCAAAAACCACATTGCAAGAGTTGCAGCAATTTCTGCCGGTGATGACGAAGTTGGTAACATGGTAGCAGATGCTATGGAAAAGGTTTCCAATGACGGTGTTATCACTATTGAAGAATCCAAAACAATGCTTACAGAGCTTGATCTTGTAGAAGGTATGCAGTTTGACAGAGGATACATTTCCGCTTATATGGCTACCGATATGGAAAAAATGGAAGCTGTATTAGATGAGCCGATGATCCTGATCACAGACAAGAAGATCTCTAATATCCAGGATTTACTTCCAATCTTAGAGCAGATCGTGCAGAGCGGAAGAAGACTTCTCATTATTGCAGAAGATATCGAAGGCGAAGCATTAACAACACTTGTACTCAATAAACTTCGTGGAACATTCTCCGTAGTTGCAGTGAAAGCTCCGGGATATGGTGACAGAAGAAAAGCTATGCTTCAGGATATCGCCATCCTCACAGGTGGTCAGGTGATCTCCGAAGAAGTAGGCATTGACTTAAAAGATGCTACCATGGATATGCTGGGCCGTGCAAAATCTGTGAAAGTGAAGAAAGAATCTACAGTCATCGTAGAAGGTTACGGCGAAAAAGAAGCAATCGATACAAGAGTTGCAATGATCAAAAAAGAAATCGCTGAGACAAAATCTGAGTTTGACAAAGAAAAACTTCAGGAAAGACTTGCAAAACTTGCAGGCGGCGTTGCAGTCATCCGTGTAGGTGCTGCGACTGAAACTGAAATGAAAGAAGCAAAACTTCGTATGGAAGATGCTTTAAATGCTACCAGAGCAGCAGTAGAAGAAGGTATCGTATGCGGTGGCGGTTCTGCTTACATCCATGCTTCCAAGAAGGTTGCACAGCTCGTAGAAAGCTTAGACGGAGATGAAAGAACAGGTGCGAAAGTTGTTCTCAAAGCGCTCGAAGCTCCATTATTCCACATTGCAGCCAATGCAGGTCTGGAAGGCGCAGTCATCATCAACAAAGTAAAAGAATCTGAAGTAGGTATCGGTTTTGATGCTTACAAGGAAGAATATGTAGACATGGTAGAAGCTGGAATTCTTGACCCTGCAAAGGTTACAAGAAGTGCACTCCAGAATGCAACAAGTGTTGCATCTACCTTCCTGACAACAGAATCCTGTGTTGCTCAGATCAAAGAAGATGCTCCTGCAATGCCGGCAGGCGGCGCAGGTATGGGCGGAATGATGTAATTTACGTCCCACAAAAAAGTTATAAAAAAGCCAGGGTACCCCAAAGGTGCCCTGGAAATTCTAAACTATTTCTGATTATCAAAATGGCGTATCGCCGAAGAATTCCAAATAATTAAAAAAATAGTGCAGCTGATTTGAAGTATTTGTATATAAAACAGCTGTCAAGATGGATGAAAAAATGAATTATAAAATTGCAGTACATACCGACATCGGTATTAAAAAAAGTACGAACCAGGATTCTGTACTGGTGAAGACTGCACAAACGGACTTTGGCAATGTTTTGCTCTGTGCCATATGTGATGGTATGGGCGGACTTGCAAAAGGGGAGCTTGCCAGTGCAACCATGGTCAGAATGTTATCGAAATGGTTCGAGGAAGAGTTTCCTGGGCTTTTGTATCAGGGCTTAAGGGAAGAGTCTCTCAGGAAAAGTTGGACACATTTGATCGATCAGGCAAATTATAAGATCAGTACCTACGCACAGGCACAGCATATTAGCATGGGGACGACCATAGCGGCTTTCTTAAGCGTAGGTCAAAAGTATTATATCGTGAATGTGGGTGATTCCAGAATCTATCAAATAAAAAAGAGGTTCGCTCAGCTGACAAAGGATCAGACTGTTGTACAGCGGGAGGTAGATCTTGGAAGGATTACAGCGGAGGATGCGGGAAAAGACCCTAGAAGAAATATCTTATTGCAGTGCATTGGTGCGTCGCAGACGATCGAACCCCAATATGTGACGGGAAAAGTTGAATCAGGAAACCTGTTTTTATTATGCAGTGATGGTTTTCGGCATGTTGTAACGCCGGAAGAATTACAACAGTATTTAAAAGCTGAATTTAAGAATGAGCATGAAATGAAAAACAGCTTACTTTTTCTTACAGAGCTGAATAAATCCCGCTATGAGACGGATAACATTTCAGCGGCACTGATTCGTGCAGAATAGGAGGAACCATGCTGGAAACAGGAACACTTATCGATGGTAAATACAGAGTATTAAGAAAGTGCGGACAGGGTGGCATGAGCGTTGTCTATATGGCAATCAATGAACGTGCCAATAAAACCTGGGCAATTAAGGAGATCAGAAAAGACGGAACCCAGGATTATGAAGTAGTAAAGCAGGGATTAATCGTAGAAACGGACCTTTTAAAACGGCTGAACCATACCCATTTACCAAGCATTGTGGATGTGATCGATGGTGATGGCTCCTTCCTCATAGTCATGGATTTTATCGAAGGAAATACCTTGAGTGACATTTTGAAAGAATCCGGTGCCCAGCCACAGGAGAGTGTAATCGACTGGGCAAAGCAGCTATGCGATGTGCTTGGATACTTACATTCCAGAAATCCCGCCATTATTTACCGGGACATGAAGCCCTCCAATGTGATGTTAAAACCGGACGGGAATGTGGTGCTGTTTGACTTTGGTACTGCAAGGGAGTATAAATCTCAAAATCTGGAGGATACAGTCTGCCTCGGGACAAGGGGATATGCGGCACCGGAGCAGTATGGAGGCCATGGGCAGACTGATGCCAGAACAGATATCTATTGTCTGGGGGCGACCATGTACCATTTGCTGACGGGACACAACCCGGGAGAACCGCCCTATGAGATGTACCCCATCAGGCACTGGAACCCGGCTCTTTCCGCAGGACTGGAAGCAATTATCTTAAAATGTACCCAGAAAAATCCCATAGACCGTTATCAGTCCTGTGCGGAGCTTCTATATGCATTGGACCATTATTGGGAAACAGATACAGCTTATCGAAAAAGTCAGATCTCAAAGTTCATGAAATTTTCTATACCTGCTGCCTTGGCAATTACCTTTGCAGCCACATCAGGAATTTTTTTCGGAATGGAATCCCATACCACAAACACCAGCTATGATGCATATCTTCTTGCGGCACGTAATTCTACTGTAAAGACTGATGAAATTGCTAACTACAGAAAAGCGATTAATCTGGATCCATACCGGAGTGAAGGCTACGTTAGCCTTTTGCAGGAGGCATTTTTAGATGACAATGTATTTACCAGAGATGAGAGCGAGGAATTCAGGTCAATTTTGATCGATTATGGTAACGGGAAAGACACCAATGAAAATGTCTTTAAAACAAATACCGAAGGCTATGAAAAATTCGCATACGATGCCGGAATTGCCTATTACTATAAATTTGAGGAAAAGAGCAATAAGAAAAATGCCAAAGGGTATTTTGGTATTGCGAAAAGTTCAAAATATCTGGATGATAAGCAGATTGAGCGTGCAAAGAGACTCTATGCCATTTCTTCCTACTATTCCATGATCGGCATCACGGATGAAACGGGAGATGCAACTATCACATACAGGGATTATTGGGATGACCTGGTGGCTTTATCTGAGGGTAACCTGGTGGAGGCTGATAATGAAAGGACAGCACTGATTCTATATCAGGAACTGGTGACACAGGTTGTTTCAAGAGCATCAGACTTTAAACGGGATGGAGTCACACAGGAGGAGATGCAGGCACAGATGGATAATATTACACAGCATCTGAAGACGGACTTTTCCCAACTGAATGAAAACAGTCGGGCAGCAGTTGACCGGGAAATTCAGGAACTGATGACTTTTGTGCAACAGGCAGAACGAATCATTCAGTCAACGTTTGGCCTGGGCAGTCAGGGAGGTGTGAATAGTGAATGACATTGGCATTAAGATTGAATTATATCACAATCTGTTTCAGGGCAGTCTGGTTCTGGCTCTTTTTTTCTTTGGAATGGCGGTGATTCTGTTTTTTATGTTGGATATACGTGCTACTTTGGGTTATCTGACAGGAAGTTATGCGAAAAAGAGGATCAGGGAACTGGAGGAGGCCACAGCAGCCAGTGGAAGGCTGATGAAAAAGCAGCGAACCAATATGCAGTACTCTGTGCAGGAAGTGAAGCATGAGAATGCTTCAACCGCTGTATTGAAGTCAGAAGCATCCGTACGTGGAAAATTTGTCATTGTAAGGGAGCTGATGCTGATCCATACAGAGGAAACGATTTAGAAGAAGGAGGAATAAAGAAAATGATTTTTCAAAAAAACTGGAAAAGGCTGAAAAGAGTCATGGCACTCATACTCGCTGTCACGATGTTTGTAAGCGGATGGGGAAATTATGATCTTTTGGTATCGGCTGAGGAAGAGTTGGAAGCAACAGAAGAAGAAATAGTCCTTGTACCAAGACAGTTGACGGAAGATATGTTGGAAGTTAAAGTTGTGCCGGGGATCGCTCATGCAGAGCCTCAATTGGTTGAGGTAACAGTGAAAGATGAAGACATGATTCTGGATACTGAGAAGTATACAGTTACCTTTCAGCGTGTAGAAAATGATGTGGAAAGCGATGTATCGGAAATTGTCTTAGCAGGAACCTATAAAGTGACAGTTCAGGCAAAGGAAGATTCCGGTTATACGGGAATTGTTTTTAAAGAGATTACAGTATCTTACTCGGAAACTTCTTCGGAAACTTCTTCGGGGTCGCTTTCCATGGGAGGAAATACATTTAAAAATCAGGTGTTTTCAGGAAATGTGACTGTCAGACCACCAGAAGGGTATCAAATATGTGAGCTTGAAGATGGTGTTTATGAAGATTATCTCATTTACATGGATAGCCAGGATGCAGGAGAAATATTTCTTCAAAATATTTTTAACGGTTATATAAGCAAAGTGACACGGGATGAAATTATCATCGATAAAACAGCACCCTCCAATCTGACAGTAAATTGTGGTGATGAAAATGTGTGGGCGCAAAACAAAGAGATATCTGTGTCTGTAAACGAACAGGAATCGGGATGCTGCCTGTATTATGCAGAGTCGGATCTATTAGCTGATGGCAGTGTGATCAATTCTCTGCCGGAGGGGTTAGAGGAGATTGTAGCAGTAAAAGACGGTGACTCCTATACAGGAAGTTTTTCGGTGGCAGAAACGATAGGGAGTACCGCAAAAATCTACTATGTTTATGCTATTGATGATGCCGGAAATGTGGCAAAGTCATCAGTGGATGTCAGCCGGATAGAAGATGGAAGTCCTGTCATCAGTGTAGACGAGAATATGGAAAATTTTGAAGCAGGGGTCTATTGGAAAAACAGCAGTATCCTGGAGATTCCAATCAGCGTAAATGATTTTACAGGGAGTTCTCCTGATGTACCAGGCTCAGAGTTTGTCTCCGGAATCCGGAGTGTTGAAGTATGGCCGGATGAAGGTGCAGAGTTTGAAGGCACCTATGAGGTGGGGGATCAGGAAGTCAGCGGAATTTTGAAGGTGGCAGAACCCGGAGATTATGCCATCGTAGTGACAGATCAGGCAGGGAATAAAGAGTCAAAGACAATTATGGTAAAACAGGATACGGTGGCTCCGGAAGTTGCGTTAGGAACGCCAAATGGTTTGGAAAGATATCATGATACTGATACAGACATTCACTGGTTTAGCAATGAGAATGTCACAGTGCCTGTAGCAATCATCGATACAACAGGGGATACTGAAACTGAAAAAGCACCCTATGAGGTAATCTATTCAAACTCGCAGGATATGTCAGATGCAAAAACTCTGGAAACTATTTCTGATGAAGGAATGGCAGAGCTTATACTTCAAAAGGAAGACACAGCAGTCACTTATTTTTTTCAGGTAAAGGATAGAGCAGGAAATGCAGGAAATATAAAAGAAGTCAAACTTGCTTATGATACAACAGGACCTGTCATTTCTGAAGCATCTTTACCACAGCTGGGAGATGATGAGTGGATTAATCATTCGGAATCCGTTAAAATATCAGAACATGGATTAACGAAGGTTAAATTCTCTTTAACTGCAGGAGATGCTGAATCTGGAATTCGGAAGATTGAATATAGCTCAGACAATGGAAATACATCTCACACTGCCGAAACAGCCTTTAACGGTAATGCGTATACTTTTACTACAAATGAAGGATATGTTGATGGAGCAGATTACCAGTGGGCGGTTCGTATAACGGACAATGTAGGAAATAGCGGAAATTGGATTCCGGTCTCAGGTGGAAAGATCGATACGGCAGCTCCAAACACCACTGCGTATATCAAGTTTTTCAGTGATACGGCAGGAGCAAATGATACAAGCCGTGGCAGTGTCACAGATGGTAAGTGGATAAGTCATATTTTCGAAATGGCCACAAATGCATGGAATAAGATCTGGGGTAAAACCACGGTTAAATTTGAAGTATATGTACAGGATGAAACTTCCGGAATTGATACTATTTCTATGAGTTATAGTAGTCCGGAGCTTTCGGAACGGCCAATACTTTCAGGCAGTCCGGCATTTTCATTAACGAAAGCAGAAGGCTTGAAAGCGTTTTCAGAAGGTGATCCTGATGCCAGGGAAGCGGCAGATAGCGCTTCCGGTTATACAGTTTTTGAAGGTGAAATCACCTGCATAGCAGCAGAAGAGCTGGCAGCCCGGAATTTCCGGATTGACAGCCTGACAGACATTGCAGGAAACACTGCGACAGAAAAGATTGTGCTTGGCAATGCTGAAAATACAGATATCATCTATCTGGATACAGTAGCACCAGAGCTTTCAATCATTCTTTGTGATGATGATGCGTTAAACAGTAATCCTGAAACCGATATTTTGACAAAAGAGAAATATTTTTATCATAACTCCAAAAAGATGGTACTTACCATTGATGAAAGATTTTTTGGACAGGAAAATACACCGGTATATCCCACGGTAACCCTGCTTTCCAGAGAAAACAGTGACTCCTCTTTTGTCATTGTAGATACGGTAGGCACATGGACACAGATGGAGGGGACACTGAAATGGCAGGCCGAGATTGCTCTTCCTGCGGTGGATGATCAAGAAATGGAATATCAGATCACCATGTCTGCTTACGCCGATCCATCAGGAAATGCTTTGGTCGGTGATACAAAAGCAAATCATGCAGTATCAGCAGCTGTATTTACAAGCAAAATTTATGTGGTAGACGCACGGTCACCAAAGCTTGTAGATTATCATGTCAGCGATTCTACAGTCTGTAGGAATCAGGGAATCCCAATATACAAAAACAATTTAGATAAAAATGATCTGACGGTCACATTTGTTATTGATGATCAGGAAGAGTATTATCTTAAATCAAAGGATCAGTTATCTGTAAGGGTTTATAGAAATCAGGAGGAAATTCCTGTGTTAAGTCTTACAGAGGAGGAACTTCAAAAAGAATTTGACGGGAGAAATCATCGCTACTCCTTTGGCTTTGACGGAGTGGAAGATACGGAGGATGCGTATTATGTGGAGATTAGCTTCCGGGATGAGGTTGGAAATCTTCTTGCAGATGGACGTCCGGAAACAGCGGAAGACGCGGAAGGAGCAGGATATCCCGGAACGCTGCAAAATGGTACCTATCTAAGTGAAAAATATATCATCGACCACGTGGCACCGGAATTTCAGATTGAATTTTCAGACGCGGAAAACGTTGTAAAGAATGGTGTCAGCAATTCCGGAAAGAAACCTTTATCAGGTCATACTTCCTATTATCATGGAGACATTCAGATACAGATTACCTTCAGGGACCACTTTGCGAATGAGAATTTCGATGGATCCCTGGAGCATTTCGGACTCAAGCTTTATAAGGATGGAGCACCCGCTCCGTTAGCAGGAGATGATTTGGTCAATGTCATCTCGAATGTGATGTGGGAACATGACGGAAATGTTCATACAGCAGAGTTTACACTGAAAGCGGATCCCGAGGGTCACACAACGGATGGAAACTACCAATTCGTCGTAACATACCGTGACTGTGCAGGAAATACGATGATATCTGCGAAGGACGGGCAGGAAAATTATATAAGCCCGGTTCTCGTGATAGATACGACCCCGCCGGTTGTCACAACTTCTTATTCAGAAGAAGTAACCAGAACTACCGCCGGAATCGACTACTTTAATCACACCCATGGAAGCTTTGATATCAAAGTCACAGACAGGAATATCCGTTATGGGGAATTGAAAAAAGTGCTTCAAAACTTAAGGGCCTATGATATTGATGGCACAGAAATCATCGGTTCTGTATTGGCTGAGGCAGTGGACAATGTTGAAGAAACAGGTATGGAGTGCTCTTATGGAAATGAGCCGGCCAAACAGTGGCTGCTGAAGCTTCCGCTTCAAACAGAAGCAAATTATGAGATTCCGGTGTATTTTACAGATCTTGCTGGAAATCCTGCAGTTGTGAACGGAAAATCAACTACTTATCTGGAAAAGGTAACAGTAGATGCAACTGCTGTAAACGAAAATATTTACATTCAGTTTTCCAGTGATGTGCAGGGAGCCAATGATATCACTGTGGAAGGACAGCAGGAAACCTGGGTCAGCAGACTGCTTCTGTTTATCTCAGACCAGTGGAATAAACTATGGGGACGGGAAACGATCCGTTTTAAAATTTACGTCCGGGATGAAACATCCGGTGTAGAGCGTCTGTCCATGTCCTACTTTGAAGAGCAGAAGGCGGTTCGACTGTCCAGTGAGACGGGCACACTCAAACGGGAAAATGGAACAGCTACCCTGGAGGATGACTGTAACTATGTGATCTTTACAGGAAAAATCAACAGAATAGATGCAGATGACCTGTTCATCACTCAGTTTCAGATTGATGAAGTTGTGGATAAATCAGGTAACACGAGAGAGAATATCTGGTTTGCAGGAACAAAGATCAATGAACAGATTTATCTGGACGATCAGCCACCGGTACTTTCAAATGTAACCATTGATCAGGTGCCGGTAGAGACAGATAGCAGATATTATTATCATGAATCAAAGCAGGTCGTATTGACCATGGAAGAGAGATTTATGGGTCAGGAAAAGATACCTGTCTATCCAAAAGTGGTGGTAAGCAGCAGAAAGACTGGTGGTACAAATCCTTCAGAACAATTTACAGAGAATCCGGACATTGTCGTTAGCAAATGGAATCCTGTCGGTGACGAAAAGTGGCAGGCGGTGGTGGAACTGACCGCAGAAATGGGCGAAGAAATAGAATATCTCATTACCATCGATGGTTATCAGGATGGTGCAGGACATGCCCTGACAGGTACCAATGTCAAAGATGGAAGCTTTACCAGTAAAATCATCGTGATCGATACACTTGCACCGGAAATAAAGAAATTTGAAGTGGCATCTAATGGATTGACACCTTTGTTTCAGGATGAAGGATTGTATTTTGCGGAAAATATTGAGGGTGATGATGTAAAGATCACCGTAACGGTGGATGACAATGAGACTTATTTTCATTCGGAAGCAGTAGAAGTTTTCTATAATACAGATGCCAGCGGATTATGGGTGAAGCTGGATGGATCCAATGTATCATGGGAAAATGGCGGGGATCAAAACCGACTTCATACAGCTGTTTATACCTTTGATGGTGCAAAAGATGAGGAACACACTTATCAATTTAAGGTTTCCTACAAAGACAGAGCTGGAAATTCGATGGTCAACCATGGCGCAGATGCCTTTGGGATTTTGGCAGAACAGGGATCCTTTGTATCCAATCAGAAGGTGGTCATCGATCATTTGGCTCCAAAGATGACAAAATTATTATTTGATACACCTGTACAGATTTTTGACGGAGAAACGAATGAAGTAAACGGAGCATTGTCTGTGGAGAATAAAGTAACAGATAGAGATTCCAGAGTATATTATGACTCCAATGCAAAGATTTCCTTTGACGTGGATGATGCATATCTGAAGGCATCCGATTTAGATGTCAATATTTATCGGAGAGATGATAAGCTGGCAGCATTTCATGATGCCCTTGATACAGAAACCGAGCCGATGAATGATTCCGGAACAGTGATTGTAAATGCTGACGCATTTGAATTTACCATGCCGGAAGAGGATGGAGAATATTACTTTACGATTTCCTATACAGATCGGGCAGGAAATCAGATGGTGTATGCCCCAAAGATAGAGACAAAAAATAATGCAGCCTACGCCGGTGGTATCAGGAGCAATACAGATACCTATGTCTCTCCTGTGATCATCCGGGATACAATCACACCGGTTTGTGAGGTTACCTACACCATGGACAAAGTCGCCTCTGACCTGTCGGATTATCACTACAGCGTCCATGCGGTGGAGGCAGTCGTTCATGTTCATGAAATGAACCTTGATATGGAGGCTACCAAAATCTACGTTACGGCAGAGGACATCAACGGAAACAGAATTTCCTGCCCTGAGGTTGAAAAGTACAATGGCATCAACAGTGCCAGGGGAAAATCCTGGGCTGAAGTGGCAGCAGACAGTCAGCAAACCACAGAGGCTAATAGAGGTTCGGACGGAAAGCTTACCAGCCGATCCCTGAAGTTGAAATTTGAAACAGAAGCCAGATATACGGTGAAAATCGAAGTCGTTGATAAAGTGAAAAAAGGTACTGTGCAGGAGAAGATATTCTGCATTGACCGGACAGTGCCTGTTATTACGATTGTAGATACCAACGGACACCACACCAACGAGGTGGTAAAGGCAGGCTTGCTGGATGAAGCGACCAGCGACATTACCTATCGTGTTGTAAATGACGGTACCTTTGCACATATCATCAATAAGCTGACCTTTGGATATTTCGCAAAGGAAAAGATCCGTGTACAGATCAAAGTTCATGATCGGATCTCAGGTGTTGACAGAATCGTCTATACTTATACAGACGCAGAGAAGGATGAAGCAACCGGAATCGCATACCAACCGGGGAAAGCAGATACGCCGGATATGGAAACCTTCCGTATGGATGCGGATGACAGAGGCTGTGCCATTTATCAATTTGATCTGCCCATCAGCTTTAAGGGAACTATCAAGGCTTACGGAATCGACATGTCCGGTAACAGTGCCGAAAACACACCAGGTGGTGCCATTGGGGTGATTGCAGAAACTTCTGACAAACATAGTCAAACTTCCAAAACAACTCTGGAGGTTCTTTCAAATTCCCCCAAAACAAAAGACTATTATAACGAAGATGTAAAAATCAGATTTACCTCACAGGATGACTATTCGGGATTATATCTTATTGATTATCTCGCGGGCAACGACCTTCAGGAAACGGTGTCCTACGGCACAGAGGGCGAGAAAATTGTTACCTCAGAGATCATCCGGGATTATTTGATTCAGGCTGATTCTAATAATGAAAACAACATCAAACTGGGACTTAGACTGGAAGACCTTGCAGGTCATGAGACAAAGGTGCCTGAAGATAAACTTCCAAAGATCCATATTGATACCATAAAGCCTGTAGTGGAGGTAACATATGACAATTTGGATGTCCTGAACGAAAAATATTATAAAGATGACCGTACTGCAACGGTGACGGTCACAGAAAGAAACTTTGATCCTAAGGATGTAACATTTGAACTGGAAGGACCGGAAGTCTCTGTCAGTGAATGGTCCCATGTGGCAGGTGCCGGATGTGCGGCTGGCAACGATCCATCGGATACGAAGCATACAGACTCCTGTGGCTGGGTATGCCAGGTACATTTCAGCGAAGATGGGGATTACACCTTTGGATTTCGATGCGTGGATCTGGCAGGAAATGAGGGTGTTTATGACCAGGTAGATGAATTTGTCATTGATAAAACGATTCCAAAGATCACAGTGGAATACGATAATCACAGCTTCTTAAATGAGTATTACTATAAGGAAGCCCGTACGGCCACCATAACCATAGAAGAACATAACTTTTCCGCAAATGATGTAGAGCTCACCATGACAGCAAAGGATGATGGAAATGTCACCCAAAATCCGGGTGTTTCAGGCTGGTCAGAAGCAGGGGACCTTCATACGGCAACGATTTGTTACGATTACGACGGAGAGTTTACCTTTGATATTGCTTATAAGGATCTTGCCGGAAATGAGGCAGAGGATTATGAACCGGATCATTTCATTGTGGATCTGACAGCACCGGAGCTTGAAATCTTTGATATTGAGGACAGGTCGGCAAACAATGGGGAAGTAAGACCGGCAGTTCGTTACTTTGATACCAACTATGATCCGGAAGGTACCGAGATTGTAATGACCGGATATCACACCGGTACCGTGGAAATGGTAGGAGAGAAAAAGCTGCAGGAAAACGGCATGGAATTAAAGCTTCATGATTTCGCCTACGAGCCTGAAATGGATGACTTATATACGATGGAAGCGACTGTGTACGACCTTGCAGGAAACAGCAGCGAGGCAACCGTACAGTTTTCAGTGAATCGCTTTGGTTCTGTGTACACTTTTGATGAGGCAACAGATGCACTGATCGGTGACAGGGGAAGATACTACACCAACCGGGAGCAGGAGCTGGTCATCACAGAGACCAATGTAGATACCCTGGAGTTTCAGGAGATTACATGCAACCTGAATGGAAAACTGACAACCCTGAAAGAAGGACAGGATTACAGCGTAAGTCTTAACGGAAACGATTCTACATGGAAACAGTATACTTACACCATTGGCGCACATAATTTCACCGAGGAAGGTACTTATATCCTTACGATTTATTCCGAAGACCGTGCATCCAATACATCTGATAATAACTCTAAAGGGAAAAAAGTGGAGTTCGTGGTGGACAAGACGAAGCCGGGGATAATTATTTCCGGTGTGGAAAACAACGGACAGTATCGGGCGAACAGCCGGGAAATGACATTGAACGTAGAAGATAATGTAAGACTCTCACAGGTAGCAGTCAGTATTGATGGTCGGGAAACGGTTTTTGATGCGGCAAAGATCTATGAAGCGGACGGAACCTTTGTTATGGATATTGGCAGCACAAACCACTGGCAGGAGATCAAAGTAACTGTCACCGACGCTGCAGGAAATGAAGAAACATTAGATGATCTTCGGGTACTTGTAACAGCCAATATGCTGGTGCAGTTTTATCGGAATGCAAAACTTTTTTATGGTAGTTTAGGAATCATTGTATTGGGCGTGGGTCTCATTTTTGTGAGAAAACGAAGAAAGTAATAAAAATATACGCGAAAAAAACTAGGGTGTAAAGTCTTGAGAATTCAATAAAGACTTTACACCTTAGGTGCGTTTAAAGGGTTTCTATAAGGTTAGATCCTCAACGGATACGCCTAATGAGGATAATTTAGCAATGGTGACTTTGAGCTGGTAATCAAGCTCTTTGTTTTCCGTATTCCCATTTGCTTTTTTGATTCGCTGTAAATCTGTGTACTTATCGATTGTCAAACTGATCAGTTCTTCACGTGTCATTGTATCGCTCACTTTCCGTCACCGCCTTTCGTTAGTGACATTATACCATAGCGTAAAGTCTTTATTCAATTCTCAAGGTTCAGTAAATTTGTTTCGTTGCAATTTTTCATAAAAAGCTGTATGGTTATATAGATTGATATAACTGTTCAACAGGCACAGTCTGGAACGCACAGAGCAGTTATTGATTGTGAAACAACGGAGGAAGAAACCATGTATTCGAAAAAAATGTATGAGCTGGGAAGTAAAAAATCTACGATTCGAGAGATTTTTGAATATGGAAAACAGCGTGCAGCGGTTGTGGGAGAGGAGAATATTTATGATTTCAGTTTGGGAAATCCCAATGTTCCTACACCGGAATTTGTAAAACAGGCGATTTTTGATATTTTGAATGAGGAGGAACCTTGTGACGTTCACGGATATACAGTGGCACCGGGAGACCCGTGGGTAAGAAAAACGCTGGCAGAGAGCATCAATGAGCGATTTGGAACAAGCTATGGCATGGAAAATCTCTTTATGACAGCGGGTGCGGCAGCATCCATTAGCATTTGCTTTAAGGCACTGGCAGAGGAAGGAGATGAATTTATCACCTTTGCACCCTATTTTCCGGAGTATAAATGTTTTGTTGAGTCAGTGGGAAGTAAGCTAAAGGTAGTTCCGGCGGATATTGATACCTTCCAGATCAACTTTGAAAAATTTGAAGGAATGATAGATGAGCATACGAAGGCTGTCATTGTGAACTCACCCAATAATCCAAGCGGTGTGGTATATTCCAGAGAAACAATAGAAAAGCTGGTAAAGATATTATCTGAAAAATCAGAAGAGTTCGGTCATCCCATCTTTATCATTGCAGATGAACCGTATCGTGAAGTGGTTTATGACGGGATAGAAGTACCCTACATTCCTAACTATTATGCAAACACCTTAGTCTGCTATTCTTACAGCAAATCCTTCTCCCTGGCAGGGGAGCGTATCGGATACATTGTGGTGCCGGGAGAAATCAGCGAATTTCGTGCCATTTTTGCGGCCATTGCAGGAGCAGCCAGAGTACTGACCCATGTGAATGCACCGTCTCTTTTCCAGAAGGTGGTAGCAAGATGTGCAGGAAAACCTTCCGATATCAGCATTTATGAAAAAAACAGGGAGCTTTTATATGAGGGATTAAAGGAAGCGGGAATTACCTGTGTGAAGCCCCAGGGAGCATTTTACCTATTCCCAAGAACCCTGGAAGAAGATGACCGGGCATTTTGCGAGAAGGCAAAGAAATATGACCTCTTACTTGTCCCGGGCAGTGATTTTGGATGTCCCGGACATTTCAGGGCGTCTTACTGTATCAAGACATCTACCATAGAAAAATCACTGCCTGTATTTAAGAAATTTGTGAAAGAAGTGTACGGAATCTAAGCAGTTTTACGTTTTCTGCTTTTGGACAGGGGACGGAAAATGGTCATGCGTCCGATAAATCCAACGATACGGACTAAGATCACACCAAACAAAACTCCGATGCTGTCGATCATAACGTCTCTTGCAGATGGTCCGCGGCCGGCTACCATGGACTGATGATATTCATCACCACAGGCAAAGGCGACACAAAAGCCACCGGCCACCAGCATCAGGAGGATTCCCCGCAGTCCGTAGACATACAAAGGAAATGAAACGGATACCGCCAGCAGAAAATACAGTCCCATATGTGCACATTTTCGAATCAGAAAATGAATGAGGTCAGCGTACTGCATGATTTCGGTATGGGTTAACGGATGGTCAAAAAGTCGGGATGCAATTTCCACTACTTTGATACTGACTTTTAAACTTAAGCCTGCACTGGTAACGCCATCCTGACCGGATAAATAATAAATAAGACACATCATACCGATGGCCGGTAAAAAGGAAAAGGGCTTTAACAGGGCTCTCAAAAATGTTTTAAACATAATATACCTCTTTAAAAATAGATATAGCTCGTTACTGCTCGCTTCGCTCCGGTAACGGGCAAAAATCCATGCATAATTTGCTGCGCAAATGGATTTTTGCTTGCCAAACTCGGGATTTTCCTACGAAAACCCTCGCGGAACATTGATGTGTGTACAGTAACATAGCATTCTCTGTTTTAAAAGTAAAGGGGATTCAGAAAAAATTAAGAAAACCGAGACTCTTCCATCAACGAAAAAATATTGCAAAAAGGCTTAAAATATGATAAAATCCCGCATGGTAAAGAGTAACCTAAGAGCAACGATGAAACGTTGCTTCTTTTTGTATTAGAGAATTTATGAGTAACTGCCCGGCATCCGCTGGAAGCCATAGAGCAGTTACCTCAAGAGGAAGAATATGACGAAAAACAATCTGATACTCATCGGTATGCCGGGGGTTGGAAAAAGCACCATCGGCGTTATTTTGGCTAAAATTATCGGCTATCATTTTCTGGACTCGGATCTGGTGATCCAGGAGCGGGAAAACAGGCTTCTTCATCAGATCATTTCACAGGAAGGCACGGAAGGATTTTTAAAAATCGAGGATGATGTCAATGCATCCCTGGAGGTGGAACGCACTGTCATCGCCACCGGCGGAAGTGTTGTCTATTGTGAAAAGGCTATGAAGCATTTAAAGGAGATTGGCCAGGTGGTATATCTGAAAGCCGATTATGCGACCATTGAAAAAAGACTGGGCAATCTGGAAAAGAGAGGCGTTGCATTAAAGCCGGGTCAGACCTTGAAGAATCTATATGAGGAGCGGACAAAGCTCTACGAAAAGTATGCGGATATCACTGTAGATGAGCATGGCCTTGGAACCGAGGAGACCATCGGAGCAGTACTTCGTGGACTGAACCTGTTGAATGATATTTAAAAGAAGGAGAACGTATGATTCATACTATAGAACATGTTTTTTTACATGCCATAGAGGATAACCTTCGTATTATCCCGTTTTTATTTGTTACCTACTGTATTATGGAATATATGGAACAGGTGATGGCTGAAAAAACCGAAGGAGCAGTGAAATATTCCGGAAAAATGGGTCCTTTGTTTGGGGGAATCTTAGGAATCATCCCTCAATGTGGTTTTTCCGCAGCAGCGGCCAGCTTTTATGCCGGAGGAGTGATCACACTGGGTACGCTGTTGGCCATCTTTTTGTCCACTTCTGATGAAATGCTTCCGATTTTTCTGTCAGAAGCAGTTCCTGTGGTGACCATTGCAAAAATACTTGGAGCAAAAGCAGTCATTGGAGTGGCGGCCGGATTTTTAGTGGATTTCGCTTTAAAGAAAATCGGAAAAGGACATGTGGTGCAAAAGCATATCCATGATCTTTGTGAGCAGGAGCATTGCCACTGCGAGGAAGAGGAGGCTTCCATCTGGAAATCCGCCTTTGTCCATACGGTCAAAGTGTTTTTGTTTATTTTTGGTTTTTCCGTACTTCTGGGTTTTGTGCTGGAGTGTGGTGGAGAGGATGCCCTGGAGTGGCTTGCCCACAACAATTCCGTCGTT
>CALZFY010000012.1:0-36430 GCA_945786935.1 uncultured Lachnoclostridium sp. | reverse complement strand
TGCAGGCATTTTAGGCAGCAGTATGAACAGGCAAGAGAAGAACTAAAAAATGCGACCGAAATCATAGCTCAGAATGAAAACAATATGGAAGAACTGATAAATCTTCGTAATTTCGTATACAGTTTATCACAGGAAGACGTTCCAGTTGAGGAAGAAAAGCTCGAGGATATGAAGAAATATATCTCATCAAAGAATATTGTCATCATAGGTGGCCATATAAACTGGATCAATAAACTAAGAAAAGAATTCCCCAACTGGAGATACCTGGATGCCAATATCTCCAGGGTACATGATAAAAAGCTTGTAGAGGGTGCAGAGAAAGTATACTTCTTTACCGATCACTTAAGCCATGGTATCTATGCAAGGTATGTAAAGCTGATCAGGGATTGTGGCATTCCATTTGGATATATGCATTCTGTAAATATCGGGACTTTGATAAAGCAGGTCTATGTGGACCTTGCCAGGTAAGCTCACTTTGTATATGTATGGCGGATAGAATGAATCCGAAAGACAGGTTTGACCTATCTGTCATTATAGCTGTTTCTTATAGAAAATTTGAAAAGACAGAAAAAATTACCAGGATTTAGGGGGAAATTTATCATGAAAAGCGTTAAGCTGGGAAGAGGACCATCAAAAATGAGTATGGTGGGTTCCATTGCAGCAGCTTTTGGAGTCTTTTGGTGTATTATGGCAGCGAAGATCGTTATTCGATTATTGATATTGTAGAAGAAGATGAAGAAACTGATCCATTAAATCAGAAATATGGGAGAGCTCATTCAAAGAACATAGAAACTGATTCTAAGCCTGGAACATGTGTGGAGTATTGTCCGTATTGTGGTACCAAGGTTGACTCAAAATGCGGGAAAAATTTACCGGACTAGATGAAAGGTTCAGTGGCTATATGTTCAATAAGAAAGAAGAAGTATTTGTAACAAGTGGCATAGATTATTTGTCTATATAGTTTTTGAATTCAAAATCTATATTTACTAGAGTGACGTATAATTATATCTGGTATATAATTCATATCAAGAGGAGGTACCTAGAATGGATGCAATTTATACCGGAATGAAGATACGTGATTTTAGAAAAGCAAGGAACATGACTCAGGCAGAGCTTGCTAAGAAAGTTTTTGTATCAGATAAAGCTATTAGCAGATGGGAAAATGGAATGAATTATCCTGATATTTCCCGATTGGAAGCAATTTCACAGGCATTGGACTGTACGATTATTGAATTACTGGGAATAGAGGATTCTTCGCCAAGAGAGGTTGCAGAAGTAATTACTGAATTGTCTATGGAAGAGATTTATTCCACAGCTAATGATATAGTAAAGAGAGCTATTTTTTCATTGCTAGTTTTCATAATACTGACTGTTTGCAGCATTACTGCATCCTACATTTTTTCGAAAAATAATCTTTATGGGATTCCACAGGTGATTACAATTGGAGTCCTTCCGCTTAACGGTTTCTTAATAGGCAATTCGATTTCATTGATACGTAATGGATTGATAGTGCGCAAAAAATCTTGAAAAGTTTTATGACAGCAGCATTATATGCGGTGCTTGCTATTTTTGAGAATTAAGGTAATTTATTTCCCTAAAACGGTGGTGTTATTCTCAGAGAGGGAGCAGTATAATGAACCCATCATAACTCAAAAGAAAAATATGATACAGACTTAGGAGGAAATAGAGCTATGTTGACATTTATTTTTAGTATACTGATGATCGTGGTGTTTGGTAACATCGTAGCATTTGCGGTCAAAATGGCATGGGGAGTGTCCAAGATAGTGATTAATTTAGTCTTTCTTCCCGTGATACTTATCGGAATGGTTCTTGCAGGACTTTTCTGGTTGGCAATTCCACTTCTTGTGGTGATTGGAGTGATTTCCCTGTTTGCTATGCATAAGTAATCGTGTGGCAGCCGCCATTCTGACATTTCAGCAGAAAAAATGTATAATTCAGAAAGTATTAATCCCTTTCTTTCAGGTTTTCTGATAAGATGTTCTTAAAGAAAGGAAGATATATGACAATCAGTTTGGTGTTCGGATTTCTTGCAGTTGCGGTGCTTGGTATCTGCATCATTTCTCTTCTCGGTTATGTGTGGAAGATGAAACAGCATTACATATCTTTGCGGGAAAGCTACGAAAATCTTGAAAAATTAAACAGTGAGCTTAGGATGCAGCGGCATGACTATCTCAATCACCTTCAAGTGGTTTACGGCCTGATGGAGATGGAAGAGTATAAAGAACTGAAAAACTATCTCCAGCCGGTGTATAAAGATATGCAAAAGACCGGAAAAGCTCTGAAAACCTCCAAGCCAGCCATCAATGCATTACTAAAGGCAAAGATGGATGAGGCAGAAAGTAAGGGAATCGATGTTTACATGGAAGTAAAATCAAATCTACAGGAGCTTCATGTGGAGGACTGGGAGCTTTGTAAAGTGCTCTCAAATCTCTTTGACAATGCGATTACTGCACTTGCAAAAAAAGAAGGAGAGCGGAAAATCGAGCTGGATATTACGGAGGATGCATCTAGATATTGGTTTCGCATATCCAATAATGGCCCCATGATTCCAAAAGATTTACAAGAATCCGTTTTTCGAAAGGGAATTACTACGAAGAATGGGGAAGGTCACGGAATGGGACTTTACATTGTCTCCAATGTATTGAAAGCGTATCAGGGAGAAATCAAACTGTTGTCAGAGGAGAATGAAACAGCATTTACATTTTCCTTTCTGAAAAATGAAAGAAGGTGACGGTGAGTGGACACAATCGTAATATGGGGACTGCTTTTGCTGGTAGCAGGATTTATTCTCATAGGAGTGGAAATGGTTGTTCCGGGCTTTGGACTTCCGGGAATCAGTGGTATCATATGTCTGATCGGTGGTATTTTGCTGACTGCGAAAAACATAGAGCAGGGGCTGACCATTACCATGATCGTAGTCGTGATTCTGGCGGTGATGATCACGCTGATGCTGCTGATCCTAAAGAGAGTCAGGCCTCCATTTATCTTAGAGGAGGATTTAAAATCCACACAGGAATACTTAAATGCCTCCGATCTGGAATATCTGGTGGGGAAGGAAGGCATTGCTTCCACAGATTTAAAGCCTGCAGGAAAATGCAATATTGAAGGCATAGAATTTGATGTGCGTGCGGAAGGAAGCTACATAGAAAAAGGATCAAAGGTACGAATCAGTCGTATTCATGAGAATATGATAATGATAAGAGAACGATAAAAGAGAGGGTCAGTTATGATAGGAAAAATCATCATTTTAGGAATTATTTTATTACTTGTTGTTTTATTTTTTTCATTTGTCCCGGTGGGATTATGGATCTCTGCACTGGCATCCGGAGTAAAGGTCGGAATTTTTGATCTGATCGGTATGCGTCTTCGCCGTGTTGCACCGGCAAGAATTGTACTGCCCATGATCAAGGCAACGAAAGCCGGATTAACTACAAAGTTAAATCAGCTGGAAGCACATTACCTTGCAGGAGGCGATGTGAACAGCGTGGTAAATGCATTGATTGCGGCAGAGCGGGCTCAAATCAACCTCACCTTCGAACAGGCATCCGCCATTGACCTTGCAGGACGTGATGTTTTTGAAGCTGTAAAAATGAGTGTTACCCCAAAGGTTATTGAAACAGATCTGATTTCAGCAGTGGCAAAGGACGGTATTGAACTTCTTGTAAAAGCAAGAGTTACGGTACGCACCAATATCGAAAGACTAATCGGTGGTGCGGGAGAATCTACGGTACTTGCCAGAGTAGGTGAAGGTATTGTAACAACAGTAGGTTCCTCTAAAGCCCACAGTGAAGTATTGGAAAATCCCGATGAAATTTCCAAGCTGGTACTGGCAAAAGGATTAGACTCCGGTACTGCCTATGAAATTATTTCTATTGATATTGCGGACATTGATATCGGAAGAAACATCGGTGCCAATTTACAGAGCTTACAGGCAGAAGCTGATAACAAGATTGCACAGGCAAGAGCAGAAGAACGTCGTGCAATGGCGGTTGCCTTAGAACAGGAAATGAGAGCAGCCGTTGTGGAAGCAGAAGCAGAAATTCCTAAAGCAATGGCAGAAGCTCTTCGCAGTGGAAACATTGGAGTCATGGACTACTATAATCTCAAAAATCTGCAGGCTGATACACAGATGAAAAAAGAGATCGGTGAAGGAATCACAAATTATACGAAGGAAAAGAAATAGACGAAGGTAATGATCAGGGTATGTATTGTTGAGGATGAACCGGGGATTCGAAAGCTGCTTCGCATGATCGTGGAAAAACAGGAAGGATTTACTGTTGCATATGAAAGCGGCGACTTTGCCTCTGCAATTTCCGATTTTATGAAGTACAAACCGGAAGTGGTATTTATGGATATCGACTTAAACGGTGAAAGCGGACTGGAATGTGCAAAGGTGATGACCAAACTGAATCCTAAACTAAAGGTGATTTTTGCTACGGCACACAGCGAATATATGGCGAATGCATTTGAAATCTATGCATTTGACTATCTGGTAAAGCCTTTCAATGTAGAAAGAGTCATAAAAACTTTATCCCGTATCAGGCAAAAAGCAGAGGAAGAAAATTCCGCCAAAATCGAAAAGCCTTCTGTTATTATGACGGAACGGTCCGGAAACAAACTGATGATCAAGGGTAAGGAACAGGTTGTTTTTATTGACAAAAAAGAAATTATTTTTATTGAGAGAAGTGACAGTTCCACAAAAATCATTATAGAGGGGGAAGTATATAAGACTTCCGTATCTTTGGGAGCACTGGAAGAAAAGCTGGGTTCCGGAGAATTCATGAGATGCCATAAATCCTATATGATCAATGTGTCCAAAATTTCCAAGATCGAGCCTTACGGACGATGGACCTATGTTGTGAAGTTTAAAGGAACCACGGAAACTGCGTTGATGACACTTCAGAATTATGAGGAATTAAAGAGAATTTTCGGGTAACTGTTCAGAAGCCACAGTTGTGCGAGGATTCACAAATATCTTCTTGACAAATAAGACCACAAGCGGTAGTCTGCATACAAGACTACCGCTTGTGGTCTTTCGGTGAAAGGGGGATTTTTCTATGGAAATACAATTAGGAGCCATAGAGGCAAAATATGCAGATATGATATGGGAGCATGAACCGGTAACATCATCAGAGCTGGTTAAAATGACTGCAGTGGAATTTAATTGGAAAAGAACTACAGCACATAACGTATTAAGAAGGCTGATCGACAAAGGACTGTTTCAGAATGAAAATGGTCGGGTGACTTCCGTCATATCCAGGGATGAGTTTTATGCAAAACAAAGCAGACAGTATGTAGAAGATAGCTTTGCGGGTTCACTTCCGGCATTTATTGCGGCTTTCACGCAAAATAAGAAATTGACACCGCAGGAAGCGAAAGAAATCCGTAGGATGATAGACCAGGCGGAGGAAAAGTGAGTATGGGAGATATTTTCTTAAAGCTTTTAAATATGAGCATTATAGCAGGTTGGATGATTCTGGCAGTGATAGGTAGCCTCCAAACAACGGATACGCAAAGAATTGATACACCGCTGGTAGTTTATCAATACGAAGAAATTGCGAAAATCCTTGTTCAATAATGAAAGGCACTTTGAAACGCAAATGGCACTTCAAGGTGCTCAAAAAGTACGAAAGAAGCCCGTATGTAAATGCATATATGCTTCTTTCTTCGTATACCTGTGATCTCTAAAATCAATGGTTTTCTCCAAAATGTTTAAGACACAAATTTTTTGCCTGAGCATTAGTTAGAGAGAATTTTTCCATTATTTTATCAATAATAATCTCTTTTGGTGTTCCTAATTCCTTCAGAATCTCTACAAGGCTCCCTTGGGCTTCAGCTCTGACTTCTGCTCGGATTTCATCCTTGACTTCTGCTCTGACTTCATCCTTGACCTCCGCTCTGACTTCATCCTTGACTTCTGCTCTGACTTCATCTTTGACCTCCGCCCGCTGATTTGTTAAAATATCCGATAAGATTCCTTTTTCGATGCATTCATCCATTGCCTGCCTGATGGCTTCGCCCAACTCCAGGTCACCTGATTGGGTATATTTTATTACTGTGGATACAAAAGTTGCATATTCTTCCAGACGCCTGCATTTTTCCATCAGCTCCATGTTGCGCCCCAAATTGATATTCAGCATGGTAGCTTCACATTCGATACAGCCGCCTTCTGTCTGAAATGCATCCGAAAGCTTTAGGATCTGACGATCCGGTTCTTCTTTTATGCCATTGTAAAATACAACAAACTGTGGTGTCGGAATCTTTTGGATGGTAGTGCTATATAGATTCAGCTTACGCTGATCCGCATATTTGCTGTACAGCTGTACAAAATACATTAACCCGCGAAGGGGCATATTGGGGTTGTAGGAGCTTTGATGTTCATACAGATTCATCGTGCAATCAATCATAAATGAAATATCATTTTTCATAGCCATATAAAGCACGTTTTCCAATGTATTAACTTCCAGATCCTCTGCGTTCTGATAAGCTGTGCCCCGCACTGCATTATAAAGATCCAACAAATCTTCTTTTTTAGAAAACACCATGCGGAACAATGCATCCTTATGGTTTCGGTTTCCTCGGATATCCTGATTTTCAGTTTTCATAGTACATCTCCTTTATTCTAACATATTGTACAGGTTTTCAATAGTCTAAATAAAAGATTATTCCCACATACGCACCAACTCCTCGTCTATTCAGTTTTTATCAAACATTGGATTACACGGCGAACTGCCGTAAATAGAAATTAGAATGTTTGAAATGTGCCTTTAGGGTATCACATCTTAGAGAATGCTGCAATACAATCCGACAAAATTTTGAACTTCGAAAAAAGAAAAAGGGATGTCTGGAAAAATAAGCTGAGCAAGAGAAACCTATAAAATCGACACAAATAGATGAATATTTCATCTATCAGAAATGCGATCTCCCATATAGAATAAGAGTATATTAAACAACGAAAGAACATGATTGGAGAATCGTTATGAAAAAAAGGAAGTAATATTTTATTAGGTTTGATACTTGTAGCAGTCGGAGTTATTTGGGGATTAAATGCGTTAGGATTCGCCAGAATCAATATTTTCTTTGAAGGCTGGTGGACATTGTTTATCATTGTGCCTTGTGTGTTTGGCTTATTTAACGACCGCGATAAAATCGGTAACATCATCGGGATTTGTATCGGTGTGTTTTTGTTGCTTTGCTGTCGTGGGATTTTTCAGTTTGACTTGTTTTGGAAACTTTGGCTCCCGGCAATCATCGTACTTGTTGGTGTGAAGATTATTTTAGGAAATGTCTGGGGTAACCGTGATAATGAGATTTATGAAAGAATCACAGGAAGTTTATGTTCCATATGGAGTCAATGTGAAGGTGAATTCCACAGCCTTGATTGGTGGTGTTTCCGGTGGAAAAGATTGCAGTAACAATCCGGCAAATCCATATACATTGTATGTAAATGCGACCTGTCTCTTTGGCGGCGTGGAGATTAAGTGAGTACAATACAAAGAGCAATCAAAAATTCATATTGAATCTAACAAAGACGAATGTTATAATCAGAGCATCTGAAGGGCATTCGTCTTTCTTTTTGGCAATTCTGCCGATTTACCCATTTATTATAATTTTATGTGTGGAGGATAAAGTATGGATAATTATGAGTTACTTTTAAATGAACATGTGTTTAATCTGAGTGATTTTGCCTTATTCCTGTCAGTGATGAAAGTTCCGAGGGCATACCAGTGTGTACTCAGTATTTTTATAGAGGAGCCGGATATTGAGTTGGAGGAGGTAAAGGTTGAACAGGTCATACTAAACAAAGCGGGAAAACGTGCAATCCGATTGGACGCATGGGCCAGGTCAAAAGACCAGAGACAATTTAATTTGGAAATGCAAAATGATTCGAAGGGTGATGATTTGAGAAAGCGCTCACGGTTTTATCAAAGTATGATAGATACACCCATTCTCAAATCCGGGAAAAAGACAAGGTATCGGAACTTGCCGTCCACAGTCATAATATTTATTACACAGGAGGATATTTTTAAGAAAGATTTGGCAAAGTACACATTTACGGAACGATGTAAAGAAGTAGAAAATCTGGAATTGGAGGATGGAACAACGAAAATATTTTTGAATATGGAGAGTAAAAATGGTTCCCAAGAACTGATCAGTTTGTTACAATATATGAAAGACACTAGGATTGATAATCCGAATATTGTTTCAAAGGATTCTCGAATCCTTGAACTTGATGAAATTGTGCAGGAGGTTATGTCCTCTGAGGAATGGGAGGCCGTGAAGATGAATATATTGGAAATTGGTATTCAAAGTGGCATAGAGCAGGGAGAAAAGCAGAAACTTACGGATCAGGTTAACAAGAAATTGAAAAAAGGTTGTACCGTAGAAGAAATTGCGGATATGCTGGAAGAAAGCGTGGATACAATTAACGAAATTGTTAAGACAATTTCTGCAAAGAAGAAATAAAGGAGAAGTTCATATCGTCAATATTTTACACTACCAAATAGCCCAATCGCTCAAGTGTTATGTGCGATTGGGCTTAATCTTTCTAATGTGTTGCGATATCTTGCGTTTACAAAAAATTCGCAGTCTTCTAGTGTATTGCTTTATTTGAAAATCCTGATTTTTTCAGGATTTCTTCCCCGTGAGCTGCAAAATCTGCTTCGGCACCCAAAGAGAACAGGAGCTCTTCTCTAGGTCTCTCCTTTCTTTGGGGCAGGCTGATATTCCAGAATATCCCCCGGCTGACAGTCTAGTGCCTCACAAATAGCTTCCAAAGTAGAAAAACGCACAGCACTGACTTTTCCTGTTTTTAATTTTGACAAATTTACATTGGTTACACCGACACGTTCTGACAGTTCATTTAAACTCATTTTTCGGTCTGCCATCACCCGATCCAGTCTCAAAATAATCGGCATAGATTTCACTCCTATAGTGTTTCATCGGATTCCTGCTGAAGCATTGCACCATATTTGAAGATAACGGACAGTCCAAATACCATTACAACAGCAAGAATACTGATCATATTAATATTCATTGTAACAGCAAAACGTCCCTTGGCAATACTGTTTATCAAAGAATCTCCAAATGAAGCGTAGACCGTCAGGACAATGAGGGCAATATTGAAATTCTTCAGAAGCATGCTCATATTTTCATGAAACGGGGTTTCGCATATCGAGAGAAATTTGCAGATTTTTATCACATAATAAAGAACCGCCATTTCTATCGCCATCCAGACACCGACTCCAAAAATCATCAGGGAAATATCCTGAATGTCGAATGCCTCTTCCTCAGTAGTGCCGACAATCTTTACAATATCGTTGTCTAAGATAATATCCGTCAGGCGGTATTCATAGTCATTTCGCATATTAGGAAATGTAGTGCCTCGATCAATAATTTCCTGTTTCCGTTCCTCAAGCCCTTCTTCCTTGATGGGCATGCCGGAAATGTTTACCTCAATGATTTCCTGACCCGAACTTCGAAATACAATGGCATCTCGTTTTGCAAAAGCAAAAGGTAAACAAGTGCAGTTTAGGGACTAAATTGTTCAATTAAAGACATACTGGTACATTTAAAAGAAAAGAAGTATAATGAACATAACAAAAAATGATGGACGTAGTTTTTAACGAGGTAAGAAGCATATGGCAAAGAAAACAAAATATGGACTATTTCTTTTAGTGGCAATTCTGATTTTAGTCTTATGGATATTTATGCACAGGATTTCTCTGGTGGACTTGATAGAACCACTCAAGAATAACGAAGAGATTACGTATATCCGAATTGAAACAGATAAGGGCTCCGGAGAAGAGGGAATTCTGGTAGAAATAAGAGACAAAGAAGTAATTACTTCCCTGAAAGAGCAAATGGGGAAAGTTCAATTAAAATATGTAGGAAGCAGTCGAGGTATTTCATATACTTCAGAAGATTATTTGTTGATTGTACATATCAATGCACCGGAAAATCAGTTTACGGTCAATAAAAATGGAAGTATCTATTGTAATGATAAGAAGTATGTTGCGGTAAATGACGAAGCCTCAGTCCTATTTGAAAAGTTGGAACAGGCAGAGTCTTTGAATGAATCAAAAGAACTTATTTTACCGAAGGACTTTTTCAACAATGAAGGTATTGGAGAAAATGCTTTTGCCAATTTATGTTTAAGTTCTTTTTATGATTCTCCTAAAGATGTTGATTTGGAAGAATTGTTCTACAATGGTTTTGGATTGGAGATCAATGAGTCGGATCGAAATTTTCTTGAAATGCAAGGTGCAGAGATGGACTATGATGTGATCAAGTTACCGAAATCAGATATGAACAAAATTTTGAAAAAGTATTTTGGCATTTCTCTGCAGGAATCTAATTGGGTAGGCGTAGAAAAGTTTTATTATAATGAAGAGACTGATACCTATTATTTGGTTCATAATGATTTTCATGAATGTCAGGTCAACATTTTGGATCAGTTTATAGACGAAAAGGGAAATATAAATGTGGTGTATTCAAAATTATATGATGAGAAAAAATGTATTGCCGTCATAAAAAAAGAAGATGAAAATTATTTGTTTCTTTCAAATAGTTATTTCCTATTGGAGAACTAAAGAAATAGAAAATTTGTAATTCGAGGATGGAACCACAGTTACTGGAACGGAGTGAACAGTAACGAACCACAAAATAATTTTCATATGGAGAGTAAAAATGGTTTCCAAGAACTGATCAGTTTGTTACAATATATGAAAGACACCAGAATTGATAATCCGAATATTATTTCAAAGGATTTTCGAATCCTTGAACTTGATGGAATCGTGCAGGAGGTTAGGTCTTCTGAGAAATGGGAATTGAAAATATTTATATCACATAGCGAAAGGAGTGTGCAGTAAATGGGGATGTTTTTGAATCCTGATAATAGTGCGTTTCAGAAAACATTAAATTCCGAAATTTACGTAGATAAAACAGGATTGATTGACTGTACAAATAGAGTCATCGATACCATGCAGGCATTTATCTGTAATAGCCGCCCCCGTCGTTTTGGTAAATCTGTAACAGCCAATATGTTAACGGCTTACTACAGTAAGGGTTGTGATTCAAAAGAAATGTTTTATGATTTGAAAATCAGCAACATGGACACGTTTGAGGAGCATCTCAATAAATATGATGTGATACACTTTGATGTACAATGGTGCATGATGGATGCGGAAAGTCCGGATAAAATTGTAGATTATCTGAACCGGAATCTTATGAAGGAACTCAAAACAGAGTATCCAGATGTTATTTCTGATTCTGTTCAGACTACCTATGGAATCATGGCACGTATTCGTGAAGCAACCGGCAGAAAATTTATTGTGATCATAGACGAATGGGATGCACCAATCCGTGATACAAAATTGGGTCAGAAGGTGCAGGATGAATATATCAATTTTCTTCGTGGAATGTTCAAGGGAGTAGAACCTACAAAGTTTATCAGTCTGGCATATCTGACTGGTATCCTGCCAATCAAAAAAGTATTGTCAGAGTCCTCTTTGAATAATTTCAAACAATATACCATGTTAAATTCCGGCCCTCTAGCCGAGTATGTGGGCTTTACAGAAAACGAAGTACAGGCATTATGCAGGCAATATGACAGGGATTTTGGAAAGGTGAAACTTTGGTATGATGGGTATGAAATGGGAGATTACCATGTCTATAATCCTAATGCTGTGGTAAACCTGATGGTGGATGGTACCTATCAAAGCTACTGGTCACAAACGGGAACCTTTGAATCCATCAGACCATACATTAACATGGACTTCGATGGGTTAAAAACTGCAATCATTGAAATGATTTCCGGTGCCTCCGTAGAAGTGGATACCTGCTCTTTCCAAAATGATATGATTAGTTTTAGTGATAAAGATGATGTTCTGACGTTACTGATCCATTTGGGGTATCTTGCCTATGATCAGAAAAAGAAAAATGCCTTTATTCCGAATGAAGAAATCAGGCAGGAGTTTATCTCCGCTACAAAAAAGAAAAAGTGGAATGAAATGGTTGCGTTTGAACAGCGATCAAGTCAGCTTTTGGATGCCACTTTGGATATGGAAGTGGAAGAAGTTGCCTATGGTATTGAAAAGATTCACGACGAGTACGCTTCAGCAATCCAATACAACAATGAAAATTCCCTTAGCAGTGTATTGACAATTGCTTATCTAAGTTCCATGCAATATTACTTTAAACCAGTGAGAGAACTGCCGACAGGAAGAGGATTTGCAGATTTTGTCTATATTCCAAAACCGGAATATAGTAGTGATTATCCTGCCCTCGTTATAGAATTAAAGTGGAACAAGGATGCCAAGACAGCAATGAGCCAGATTAAAAAAAGAAAATATCCTGATTCATTGTTACAGTACACCGGAAAACTATTACTGGTTGGGATTAATTACGACAAGAAAACAAAAGCCCATCAGTGTCTCATTGAAGAATTTACAAAATAGTTTTAAGGCTGTCCATAAAATCTGGATAGCCTTTTTTGTGAGTTAGTTTCTTTCGAATCCAATCATTAATCCGCCTTTTTCAGCATAGAAACTGCAGAGACCCTTAGTTTCGAAAATACGGATATTTGCATCTTGAAATTCTGCAAGAGAAACCTATAAAATCGACACAAATGGGTGAAAATCTCATCTATCATAAAGTGGCACCTTTTTATAGAATCAGAGTATAGAACCTTAAATATTTCTTAAACCTATTGACATATAATATTATACGTCATATATTATATGAAACAACAATATTATACAACATATAATATTATATAAAAGAAAGGAGACCGGCAGATGGTATTTAACACAGGTGCTGCATTGCTGGATGCCATTGTACTGGCAGTCGTGTCCAGAGAACCGGAGGGTACCTATGGATATAAGATTACCCAGGATGTACGGCAGGCCATTGAATTGTCAGAATCCACGTTATATCCGGTACTTCGAAGGCTTCAAAAGGATGGATGTCTGGAAGTATATGACAGGGAATATGCGGGGAGAAACAGAAGATATTATAAAGTAACAGAGCAGGGAAATGCTCAGCTGAATTTATACAGAAGTGAATGGAAAAGCTATTCACAGAAAATCAGCTCCATGTTCGAGGGAGGACAGTCACATGAGTAGAGCAGAATTTATGGAAAAACTGAAAAATCTGCTTGCGGATATTCCGGAAGCAGAGAGGGAAGAGGCGTTAACTTATTATGAGGACTACTTTGATGACGCAGGAGAAGAGAAGGAAGAGGAAGTGATCGCTTCCCTTGGTTCTCCGCAAAAAGTAGCCGCAACTATCCGGGAAGGCTTAAAGGATTCAAATGTGGAAGCAGGAGAGTTTACGGAAAATGGCTTTCAGGGCTATGAGAAAGAGGAAAAGGCAGAGATCATCGGTGGGCAGAACAAAGAACGGCAGAAGTTTTCAGACCGGATGAAAGGTCTTGGAACCGGGGGCCTGGTGATTATTTTGATTCTTGCAATTTTTGCATTGCCGATTCTTGGACCTGTCCTGATTGGAATCGTATCCGTATTATTTGGGGTGCTGGCAGCAATCGCAGCAATCCTGTTTGCAATGTTTATTGTAGGAGTTGCATTACTCATTGCCGGAGCAGCGGTATTTGCTTCAGCGGTCGGTACATTGTTTGTGACACCGCCTGTCGCTGTTTTATTATTTGGTGCAGCACTGCTGCTTTTTGGAATCGGAATCTTATTGGCCATAGCAGGTATCTGGATCGTATATAAATTATTACCTCCGATGATTCGTGGAATCGTCAACCTGCTTCGAAAACCCTTTGCAGGAAAGGAGGCTTAAATCAGGATGAAAAGGATGACAAAAATCTTGTTAATTGTGGCTGCTGTGATGGTAGGACTTGGTATCGTTTTATCAGCCATAGGAGTTGCCATCAATGGCGGAGTTACATCCGCAAGAATGGTTATGAACCCATTTGGAAACATTCACTGGTGGTTTGATGATGATGAGGAAGATATTTTTGATGATGAGACAGATGGACATCACGAAAATAATGGAGATTCCGGGCAGACCGACAGTACTTCCTCCGCAACATATCAGGGACAGCAAAGTGTAGACAAAAATCAGGTCGATAGCCTCCATTTAGAAGCACATCGGTCAGAGATTCAGATCTGTCAGGTGGATGGAAGTGAAGAGTTTTCCGTGAAAACGGACGGACAGTATCAGGTTTATGTGGAAAATGGAGTTCTCCACATTAAGGCAGATCAGAAGCAGAATAAAAATGAACTGTTTATAGGGATTCCAAAAGACTTTAAGTTTACGGAGGCAGAGTTTGAACTTGCAGCTAGCAATGTGACCATCGCTGATCTGGTAGCAAAAGAGTTTGATCTGGAGCTGGGAGCCGGTCGGGTGGAAATTGAAAATCTGACTGCAGACCAGGCAGAAATTGAGGTCGGTGCAGGTGAAGTGGTGATAACTGACGGAGAGATCACAAAACTGGATACCAATGTAGGCATGGGAGATATCACCTTTTCCGGAAACATTAAGCAGCATGCCGATGTGGAATGTCATATGGGAAATACCGATCTAATACTGGAAGCAAAATTGGATGATTATAATTATGAGATTGAATGTGGTGCCGGAAATGTAGATATCGGGAAAGAAAGCTACAGCGGCCTTTCTAAGAAAAAAATCATTGATCATCAGAAGAATGCTACAATCAAGATAGAATGTAATTTAGGAAATGTAAGTCTAGCTTCAGCAAACTAAGGAGGAAATGAGTCATGAAAAGATTGGTAAAATCAGCAAACAGAATGATTTGTGGTGTATGTGGAGGTATTGGAGAATATTTAAATATTGATCCTACGGTGATCCGTCTGATCTGGGTAATCTTATCCATCGCATCCTTTGGCACAGGATTGATCGCCTATATCATTGCAGCATTGATTATGCCGGAAGTGTAAAATTAAAGGGATATCCAAACGGATATCCCTTTATTATGTAAGGCTGAAATAACTTACTCAATTTTAGATGATGTCACCACGTTTTACATATCCCGGATTATCAGGAGTTGCAATAATTTCTTTTGCATGGAGAACTCTTGCATGTTTATCTACAATTAAGTTTTCCAGATGTGTTCCGTCTGCAACTACGACGTCAGAAGAGATGACACAGTTTTTGATGACACAGTCTTTTCCGATGGTACAGCCACGTCCTACAACACAGCCTTCCAGATTACCCTGGATCAGACATCCGTTTGCAACAACGGAGCATTTAACTTCTGCTTCTTCATAGTACTGGGTTGGGCAGGAGTCGCTTGTACGTGTATAAATCGGCCATTTTTCATCAAACAGTAATTTTGCGTTATTGTAATCGATGAGAGACATATTTGCTTTATATACACTCTTGAAATCTGTTAAAGATGCGAAATAACCAACATGTTCTACACCACGTACATCCAGCTCTTTGCAGTAGTTGTTTACGATCTGAGCCAGTGTGTACATAGAAGAAATGCTGCGAGCCTTAGCAATCAGGTCAAGGAACAGAGTTTTCTTCATTACATAGGTATCCATAAAGATCTTTACAGAATCTTCAGCACCACGGTTTCTGGTAAGACCTTCTACACCATTTTGGCGGTTTAATGTCAGAATATCACAGTTTAAGAAATCTTCGGTAGCTGTTTCTACGGAATGATACAGTAATGTAATGTCTGCACCGGATTCAATATGCTGATCTAATAACTTGTCATAATCCTGTGTATAGATCATGTAACCCGGAACAATTACTACATAATCAGCAGGAGCCTTCTGGATGCTTTCCAGATTCTGTGCAAAGCCTGCCATATTTGTGTTATAGAAGCTTGTTGCAGCGCCGCCTTCTGTGAAGAGTAACTGAACTTTGCCTCGTTTGGAGTTAATATTATAATGACGTCCGGAACCTAAGTGTTCTACTAAAGAACGCGGGTTGTTGCTCATTAATACTTCTACGTGTTCGATACCGCTGTTGCTCATGTTAGACATCGGGAAGTCGATGGCACGGTAACGTCCTAAGAAGGAGAATGCACCGATAGAACGGTAGTCCTGCATTCCTTCAACATGAATATGATTTCCTGAAGAACTGATAATACCAAATGCTCTCATTCTATTCTACCCCCTTTACATCTTTGGCAACAAGTAAGATATTTTCGCTGTCAGCAGAACCTACAACGGTATTCTTACCAATCACAACACCATCAGCAACCAGTGCACGTGTAACAACTGCACCATCTTCTACAACTGCATTAGGCATCAGAACGCTGTCAATAATCTTAGCGTTGGTGCCAACCTTTGCACCGGTGAAAAGAACAGAGTTGGAAATCTCACCATCAATGATACATCCCTGTGTGATGTATGCACGGTTAATGTTTGCATTAGCACCGATGTACTGTGGAAGAGTAGTAACGTCTTCGGTATAGATTCTCCAGGTAGAGTCATTCATATCAAGCTCGCAATTGGTATCTAAAAGATCCATGTTTGCTTCCCAGAGAGAATCAATGGTTCCAACGTCTTTCCAGTATCCTTCAAACTCCCAGGCATAAAGGTTTCCGCCGTTGTTTAATAACTTCGGAATGATATCTTTACCAAAGTCATGGTTAGAAGATTCATTGGTCATATCCTCAACCAGTAACTGACGAAGAGTTTTCCAGTTAAAAATGTAGATACCCATAGAAGCAAGGTTGCTCTTTGGTACAGGAGGTTTTTCCTCGAATTCGATGATGCGTCCGGTTTCATTGGTGTTCATAATACCGAAACGGGATGCTTCTTTCATAGGAACGCCGATAACTGCGATGGTAGCGTCTGCTTTCATTTCTTTATGATAGTCAAGCATTTTATCGTAGTTCATTTTGTAAATGTGGTCACCGGATAAGATCAGAAGATATTCCGGATCATAGTTATCGATGAAGTCGATATTCTGAGAGATTGCATCAGCTGTTCCACGGTATACGTCCAGGTCAGCATCAGCCTTTTCACGTGGAGGAAGTACGAATACACCGCTGTCACGGGCATCCAGTCCCCAACGTCCACTCTGTGAAACATAGCTGTTTAACAGAACGGATTCATACTGAGTCAATACGCCAACTACGTCAATACCACTGTTTGCACAATTGGAAAGCGGAAAATCAATGATACGATATTTGCCGCCATAGGATACAGCTGGTTTTGCAACTTTGTTTGTTAAATCATGTAAACGTGAGCCACGACCGCCGGCCAGGATCATCGCTAACATATTACTTTGAGCCATTTTAAGTCCCCCCTCTTTCAATTATTGTTTACATTATACAATTAAACAAAAGAATTTTCCATATTTTTATACAAAAAATCCATAACAATAATTTACCTTGTTTTTTGGTGAATTTCAACTAAAATCATTCGACATTTTAAAATAATTTGCATGAAGTCTATTTTACTGAAGTCTATTTTACAAAAATTTAGCTTGGTAAATTGATAAAATTGTGATATACTAAACTATAATTTTTTTCGAGAGGAGAGTATTCATGAAAGAAAAGAAAAAAGGCGGTGGGGCTCTTTTAGGAGCTGCATTCTTAATGGCAACCTCAGCCATTGGTCCCGGATTTTTGACACAGACAGCAACATTTACAGGTCAGCATATGGCAAGCTTCGGATTTGTTATCCTTGCATCGATCCTTTTGGCAGCGATTGCACAGATGAATATCTGGAGAGTGCTTTGTACTACAGGACTTCGAGGACAGGATGTGGCAAATAAGGTGCTGCCGGGCCTTGGATTTGTTGTTGCATTTATGGTAGCTTTAGGTGGTCTTGTATTCAACATCGGAAATGTCGGAGGCGGTGCCCTCGGATTTAACACCTTACTTGGTATTCCTACAGAGATTGGTTACATCCTTGCAGGTGCCCTTGCCATCGTTGTATTCTTATTAAAAGATGCAAAGGCAATGATGGATAAGCTGACAAAGGCCCTTGGCGGTATTATGATCGTGGTGATCCTCATTGTGATCTTCGTGGTAAAACCACCGGTAGGAGATGCATTGGTAAATACTTTCGTACCATCTGCAGGATACGGAAATTTAGTTCCTGCCATTATTACGTTACTTGGCGGTACGGTTGGAGGTTATATTACATTCTCCGGTGCACATAGATTGATCGATGCAGGTATTACAGGCAAGGAAAACTTAAAAGAGATCAATAAGAGCTCTGTTATGGGTATCGGAATCGCTACTTTAGTACGTATTTTATTATTCCTGGCTGTTTTAGGTGTTGTAGCAAAGGGTGCAGACCTTACCGGTTCTTCAAACCCTGCAGCAGATGCATTCCGTGCAGGTGCAGGTGAGATCGGTTATCGCTTTGCAGGTCTTGTACTGCTTTGTGCAGCCATCACCTCTATCATTGGTGCGGCTTATACATCGGTTTCCTTTTTAAAGACCTTCCATCCGGTGATTGAAAAATATGAAAACTGGGTGATCATTGCATTTATTGCAATTTCTACAGTGATTATGTTATTATTAGGTCAGCCTGCAACACTGCTTGTGCTGGCAGGAGCATTAAACGGACTGATTCTTCCGATTACTTTGGGAATCTGTCTGATCGCTGCGAAGAAGAAATCCATTATGGGAGATGATTACAAACATCCGACCTGGTTATGGATCCTTGGTATTCTCGTAGTTATCATTTCGGCATACCTTGGTATTACAACCTTTGTATCCAAGATGGGATCTTTGTTCTAAAAAATGTATTTAATATGCCGGGATTCCAGGTGAATTCCGGCATGTTGTGTCTTAAGAATTAGATAGGAGAGCAATCTATGGAAGAAATTAAAATTTTAACAGCAGGAGATTCCTCTCTTCTGATTGAGTTTGGTCATGAGATCAGTCCGAAAATCAATCAGAAGATTACATCCACCGTGCAGTTGATGAAGGAACAGCACATTGAGGGTGTGGTGGATATCATTCCTGCCTTCTGCTCCTTGCTGATCAATTATGACCCCCGTGTCATTGGTTATGAGGAACTGAAAGAACGAATGAAAAATCTGGTGAAGGTGGATGTAAAGTCCCAGACCGGAAAAAAACGTATTTTTGAAATTCCGGTCTGCTATGGAGGGGAATATGGACCGGATATTGAAAATATTGCAAATCATGCGGGACTTTCCGTAGATGAAGTGATTAAAATTCATTCCTCCAGAGATTATCTGATCTATATGCTGGGATTTTTGCCCGGATTTACCTATCTGGGAGGTCTTGACGAGAGAATTCATACCCCGCGTCTTGCGAATCCCCGCCTGAAGATTCGTGCAGGCAGTGTTGGAATCGGCGGTTCCCAGACCGGAATTTACCCGTTGGAATCTCCCGGAGGATGGCAGTTAATGGGTATGACACCCGTAAAGACCTATGATCCGGAAAGAGAGGTTCCGATTCTTGTGGAAGCCGGAGATTATATCCGTTTTGTTCCGGTGACAGAGGAAGAATACCTTGCCATTAAGGAACAGGTAGATAAGGGAACCTATCACTGTGTTGTCCGGGAAGGAGAGGTGTAGTATGGGAATTCGTATTTTAAAAGGCGGGATGCTCACAACAGTGCAGGATCTTGGCAGAACCGGTTATCAGAGCCAGGGCTTTAGTGTGGCCGGAGTCATGGACGTACGCTCCTTTAAGATTGCAAATCTTTTGCTGGACAATCCAGAAAATGAGGCTGTTTTGGAATTTACACTGATCGGGCCGACCTTAGAGTTTACTTCAGCAACGATCATTGCCATTACCGGCGGTGATTTTACACCAACCATCAATGGAGAGCCGGCACCCATGTATACGGCCATCTATATGAATAAGGGTGATGTATTAAAATTTGGAAGTGCCCGCACAGGAAGCAGGGGTTACATTGCTTTTTCAAGCTACCTGGATATTCCGGTGGTCATGGGAAGCCGCTGTACCAATATGAAGAGCCGTATCGGTGGATTTAAGGGAAGAAAGCTTCAGGCCGGAGATTATATCGGATTTCGTATCAAACGCCGTTATCTGCCGTTTTTCCTATCCCGTAAGCTGGAGCCGGATAACTTCGACCAGGACCAGACAAAGGTCCGTGTTGTGATGGGGCCTCAGGATAGCAGGTTTTCAAAACAGGGAATCGATACATTCCTTAGTTCGGAATATACAGTTACCAGTGATTTTGACCGTATGGGATGCCGTCTGGAGGGTGCATTTATTGCGCCGAAGGAAAGCTCAGATATCATTTCCGATGGCATTGCCTTTGGCTCTGTTCAGGTTCCTTCCCATGGAAAACCTATTATTTTGCTGGCAGACCGACAGACCACCGGTGGATATGCCAAGATTGCTACGGTAGCATCGGTGGATATCCCTAAGGTGGTGCAAAGAAAAACGGATCACAGGATCCATTTTGAAGCAATCACGGTGCAGGAAGCTCAGAATTTATATATGGAAGAACAAAAAGAGCTTGACAGGATGAGAAAGGAAATCCACAAGCCATGTAAAGAAGTATTAGACTGCCGTCTGGTCGCAAAGCGACTGACAAAGCTGTTTGAAGAATAGGAGGATTCACAATGGATTTAGAAAAAATTGAAGGTCTGGTAAAGATTATTGAAAATTCTTCTTTAACAGAGTTCACATACAAAGAGGGAGATGTAAAAATTACCATGAGTAAGCTGGAGCATCCGCCAATCGTCGCAGCGGGTGGAGCTGTGATGCCGCCTGTCATGGATCAGCCTATGACCCTGGAAATCCCGGCAATCCCGGAGGAAGAGGAAAAGCTGTTTATTACTTCTCCAATCGTGGGAACCTTTTACTCCGCACCGGCACCGGATGCACCTGCCTTTGTAAAGGTGGGAGATCAGGTGAAGAATGGACAGACCGTCTGCATTCTGGAAGCGATGAAGCTGATGAATGAGATTCAGGCAGATTTCGATTGTGAGATTGAAGCTGTTCTGGTAAGTAATGAACAGAAAGTTGAGTATGGTCAGCCTTTATTCCGGGTGAAAAAACTCTAATGGTGAGTTGGGAGGAAAAAGATGTTCAACAAGATTTTAATTGCGAATCGCGGGGAGATTGCAGTACGCATCATCCGTGCCTGCAGAAATATGGGAATCCGCAGTGTGGCCGTCTATTCCAAAGAGGATGCAAAAAGCATGCATGTACAGTTGGCAGACCAGCGTATCTGCATTGGAGAAGGGCCTGCAAGAAACAACTACCTGAATATGGATCGAATTATTTCAGCAGCAAAAAACATGGGAGCAGATGCGATTCATCCGGGTTTTGGATTTTTGTCTGAAAACAGTGCCTTTGTACGAAAATGTGAGGAAAACGGAATCACATTTATCGGACCTGCAGCAGATGTGATCGATAAAATGGGAAATAAATCCCAGGCAAGAAAAACCATGATGGATGCAGGTGTTCCGGTAGTTCCGGGAACAAAGGAACCTGTTTATGATGCGGAAGTGGGAAAAGTCCTTGCCGGAGAGATCGGCTACCCGGTCATGATCAAGGCTTCTTCCGGCGGCGGCGGAAAAGGGATGCGTGTAGCAGTCAGTGAGGATGAGTTTGAGTACCAGTTTAATATGGCACAAAGAGAATCTGCCAATGCCTTTGGGGATGATACCATGTATATCGAACGATTTGTGGAAAATCCCCGTCATGTGGAAATTCAGATCATGGCAGATCAGCATGGAAATGTGGTGGCGTTGGGGGACAGAGACTGTTCTGTTCAGAGAAACCATCAGAAGCTTATTGAGGAATCGCCATCCCCGGCCATCAGTGAAGAGACACGCCGGAAAATGAATGAGGTATCTATCTTAGCTGCAAAGACGGTAAATTATACAAACGCAGGTACCATTGAGTTTATCGTAAGTCCTAAGGGAGAATTCTTCTTTATGGAAATGAATACCCGTATTCAGGTAGAGCACGGGGTAACAGAGATGGTGACCGGCACAGATCTTATCATAGAGCAGATCCGTGTGGCTATGGGAGAACCTTTAAGCTTTTCACAGGAAGATGTGGCAATCCGTGGTCATGCCATCGAATGCAGGATCAATGCAGAGATCCCGGAGAGAAACTTTATGCCAAGTCCGGGAAAGATTACCAATTTGCTTTTGCCGGCAGGAAACGGTGTCCGGGCGGATTCCGGAATTTATACCGGGTATTCGGTACCGGCAGAGTATGACTCTATGATCGCAAAGATCATTGTACACGCCAGGGATCGGGAAGCTGCCATTATGAAAATGAGAGCAGCTTTGGATGAAACATTGATCATGGGAATCGGAACCAATCTGGATTTCCAGTATCAGATCATGAAACATCCGGTGTTTTGCGAGGGAAAAGCAGATACAGGGTTTATTGAAACCATTATGCACATGAAATAGGAGCTGTCAAAATGTATCGTATTGATTTAAATTGTGATCTGGGCGAAAGCTTTGGAAATTATAAGATCGGCATGGATGAGCAGGTAATTCCACTGATTACCTCAGCCAATGTGGCATGTGGATACCATGCATCAGATCCGCTGGTCATGGATCAGACTATCGGGAGAGCAAAAGAGGCCGGCATCGGCATCGGTGCCCATCCGGGATTTCCGGATCTGATGGGCTTTGGAAGAAGAAATATGAATGTATCTCCGGCAGAGGCCAGGGCCTATGTAACCTATCAGCTGGGTGCTTTGGGAGCTTTCTGTAAAAGACATGGAGTATCCATGCAGCATGTAAAGCCTCATGGAGCCCTGTACAATATGGCAGCAAAGGATCCGAAGCTTGCTAAGGCTATCTGTGAAGCGATTCGGGAATATGATGAAAACCTGATCGTGATGGCTCTTTCCGGCGGAGAGATGATCACTGCTGCAAAGGAGCTTGGGCTTCGAACTGGTTTGGAAGTATTTGCGGACAGAGCTTATGAAGAGGATGGTTCCTTAGTGGACCGAAGAAAAGAGGGTGCTGTGATCACCGATGAGAATCTGGCAATTGAGCGTGTGGTTCGCATTGTAAAAGAACAAAAAGTAACTGCCATCACAGGAAAAGACATTCCAATCAAGGCAGATTCTGTATGTGTTCACGGAGACGGAGTGAAAGCTCTGGAATTTGTAGCTAAGATTCGGGAACGAATGAAAGAAGAAGGCATTGAACTTTGTGCCTTAGATAAAATCGTATAAAAAATGTGCGTTGGTTTATTCCAGCGCACATTTTTTGCATTCTTTTTGAAAGGCAAGGAAAAATACAATACCTTTTAAAATACTTGTAACAGTCAGTGCCATCCAGATACCGCCGATTCCCATGGAACGGCTTAAAACATAGGCCAGTGGGATTCGTAAGCCGGTGAACAGAATGCTGATGATACTGCAAAGCTTTGTGTTTCCAAGTCCGGAAATGGCACCGCTTGATACGATCTCCACGCACATGAAAGGCTCCCCTATGGCGATGATCAAAAAGTACCCCACAGAAATAAGGAGAACCTCAGGCTCATGGAAGAAAATACCGGCGATTGCTTTTGGGAATAAGAAAAAGATCCCACCGATGAAAGAACCCCAAAGTGCAATGGTGGCAGTAGAAAGATGATAGCCTTTTTTGACGCGGTCCATTTTACCGGCACCATAATTTTGAGCACAAAAAGCATTGAGTGCTGCCGCAAAACCATCAGCGGCATTCCAGGTCAGAGATTCGATCTGACCGCCTACCCGCTGGGTTGCAATAGCACCGTCCCCAAAGCCGGACACCATACGGGTCAAAACCATGGAAAAGGCACAGTAAAGACTGCTCTGCAGGGCAGCGGGTGATCCAATGTGAAAGACACTGCTAAAATATTGTCTGCCCGGAAAGTGTAAAAAGCCGGCATCCTTTAAGATGTTTTTGGAGCCTGGACGAAAGATATCGAAAACCAAAACAGCGCTTGCTAAAATCTGGGCAATGACGGTGGCAACTGCTGCCCCCAGCACCTCCAGTCGGGGAAAAGGTCCCAGACCTAAAATTAAAAAAGGATCCAGGATCATATTGGTGACAAGTCCGATAAAATTTGCTTTCAGGGGTGTCCCTGAATCTCCCTGGGCGGTATAAAGTCCCGTTAATGTAAAACTTACATAGGAAAAGATCACAAGACCACAGGTGATCTTCAGATAAATGGTTGCATTTGCAATGGTCTGTGGTGCGTCCAGTGCATAAAAGGCAACCAGCGGGTCTGCAAATATGACGGCGATCGCACCGAAAAGGATTCCAAACAACAGTACCGTCCAAAGGGAGGCTACGGCATAACGGTTGGCTTCTTCTGCATTACCCTTTCCAAGCTCCTGAGCCATAGGAACCTGTCCGCCCATTCTGGCAAGGGTGCATAACCCCTGGGAAAGCCAGAGATACATTCCGCCGACTCCCACACCGGCAACTGCACCGGAACCTAAAGTACCGATCCAGGCCAGGTCCGTGATGTTATAGGCAGTGGCAAGAAAGGCTGAGGCCATGATGGGCAGGGAAAGCTTTAACAAAACTTTAAGGATAGAACCTTCTGTCAGCTGATTCATAGATTTTTTGCTCTCCATTCTTAATGATCGTGTAAACATTTGCATTTTTTCAGACTGTGGATGCAAAACATTTACAGTATATCATATTATACAGCAAAGAGAGGTCTTGTCAAAGCTATGTCAAAAGGATTTATGTGGAAATAGTTTCCCGGATTTGTTGACAGTGTAAAGGTTTTATATTAACATAATATTTCAGATAAAAAGCCATGAGGCATGAAATAATGATAAGATAAAAGAGAGATAAGCATATGAAGAAACGGATTATTTTGGCAATTTGTTCCCTGATGATCATGGGCGGAGGCATCGGGATGACTTCCATTCATCAGGAGGAGCTTCCTGTTTCCGAGGAGCTTCTGGCAGAGGCTATGGCAGAACCGGAAGAGGAAGTTGAGGAAATGGCAGAAGTAAAGCTTTGTCTGGAAGGCTGTACTTTGGAAGAGGGGCACGAAGGCGATTGTGTTCTGCCGCCGAAGGAGGAAGACATTGAGGTAGTGCTCAAGAGTACTTCTATGGAAAGAGATTTAAAGGTAAAATTTGTCAATAAGGCTACGGGAAAGGTTATTTCCGGAGCGGCCTTCAAAATGACACTTACCGGTCCGTCCAAGACAACTAAGGAATATTCTGACCACGATAATGATGGCATTATCTGGGTCAAAGACATAGAGGGCGGAAGCTATACCGTTGCCATGCTGGATCTGGATGGCTTTGTCACAGCCAGGACATTGAAAGCAGACGTAAAAAAGAAGCTTGAATATAAGGTAGTAGAGGTTCAGGAAGAAGTAAAGAAAGAAAATCAGATCGTAGTTTCACAGGAAGATGCAGCCTATGGTGGTACCGATAAGGATGAGTCTACCTCCGGTTCTGCTGTTTTAAAAGATACAGTGGAATTTGTAGCATCCTCTCAAAAGGAAACGGAAAAAAAGACCAATGTACAGGTAAAAGATAAGTTTAATCAGCCTGTGTACGAAAAACAGAAGGTAGACCAGCTTGGTCAGCCAATGTATGCAAAAATTCTTTCCGAGTCAGAAGAATTCCATACTTATAATGATCAGGGAGTCTGTACAAGGTGCGGAGCGAAGAAGTCCTGCGAGCATAAATATGAAAACTGTGTATGTACGAAATGTCAGGATGTGAAACATGAGACTTTATCAGATGGTGTTTGCCCAAAATGCGGCAAGGTTGTAGATGCCAATGCCCATACAGTCCATACGTTAGGTGAGAACGGCATGTGTAAATACTGTTCTACATTAGTTGATGAAACGAAGCATGTGTGTGTGGATGAGAATGGAGACAATCAGTGCGATCAGTGCAAAAAGGAAGTAACGTCAACTCCACCACAGCAGGATTCGTCAGAAAACGGCAACGGAGATTCAGGCGATACAAATCAGTCTCAGAATGATGGTGAAGGAACTGTGACTCCACAGTCGTTGGGAGTTGAAAACCCAATCACAAACATTGGAATCTTTTACCGCCCGCTGCGTTTCTTACGTGCATCCGAAGGCAGATTTATAAAGTATGATACCTCCAGTGCACCGGTTTATGATACGAACAGTACACCGGTCTATGAGACAAAGAAGGAAACAACTTATTACGGCTGGCAGACTATTGACGGTGCGACTTATTATTTTGATAAAAATGGTAATAAGGTGACCGGACAGCAGGTTATTCAGGGAATATCCTATACCTTCAGCAGTGATGGTGTGCGAAGTGGCACCATCGGTATTGATGTATCCAGATACCAGTCAGGTATCAACTGGACAAAGGTAAAAAATGCAGGTATCAACTTTGTTATGATCCGATGTGGATACCGTGGCTATGGTTCCGGTGCCCTTGTGGAAGATCCTATGTATGCATCGCACATTTCCGGTGCAAAGGCAGCAGGACTGCGGGTAGGCGTTTACTTTTTCAGTCAGGCAGTCAATGAAGCAGAAGCGGTAGAAGAGGCAAGTATGGCAGTCAGTCTTGCCAATAAGTATGGTATTAATATGCCAATTGCTATTGACAGTGAATACGCAGCCGGCGGAAGAGGACGTGCAGACGGACTTTCCAAGTCTGCGAGAACTGCAATCACGAAGGCATTTTGCAATACGGTTAGAAGTGCAGGTCATACACCTATGGTTTATGCAAGTAAATCCTGGTTTGGAAGTCATTTAAATGCATCTGAGCTTTCAGGTTACCGTATCTGGGTAGCACATTACGCTGATAAATGTGGTTACACAGGAACCTATCATATCTGGCAGAATACGGATAAAGGTACTGTAGACGGAGTTCCGGGAAGAGTAGATATGAATATCAGTTCTATTTAAACGTGAGAACAGAATAAGGATAAAGGAAAAGCCTTTGGTCATATAGTTGACCAAAGGCTTTTTTGTGCGGAGGCGTATGAAGGTAAGGATTTTCAAAGCATTTGGTATTCTGGCAGTATTTGGCGTTTTTTATCTGGCAGGAGCCGGGGCTGCGGCGGTACAGAAGGGAATGGATAAAACCGAAGTACTGACAGAGGAGGTCATTGCAGAAAGCCAGGACTGGGGATTGGGTTTTTCAGAAAAAGGAAAACCTCCTACGGGAATGGCGACGGTGGAAGAACTTGAGAAATATCAAACGTATTTTCTGGGAGATACATCTAAGAAAAGAATCTATCTGACTTTTGATGCGGGCTACGAAAATGGGAATACGGAGCCGATTTTAGAAGCTTTAAAAAAGCACAATGCCAAAGCAACCTTTTTTGTGGTTGGCCACTATCTGGAATCTGCACCGGAGCTGGTCAAAAGGATGGTAGAGGAAGGACACACTGTGGGAAACCACACTTACCATCACTATGACATGTCGAAGATATCAGACCGCGCATCTTTTGAGAAAGAAATGGAACTGGTAGAGAAAAAATACCGGGAGATTACAGGTCAGGAGATGATAAAGTATTACCGTCCGCCCCAGGGGAAATACAGTAAGGAAAATCTAAAAATGGCACAGGAACTGGGATATCATACCTTTTTCTGGAGTCTTGCCTATGTGGACTGGAACCAGGATGCACAGCCCTCCCATGAAGAGGCTTTTGAAAAGCTGCTTTCCAGAATCCATCCGGGAGCCATTGTCCTTCTGCATAATACTTCCTCCACCAATGGTGAGATTCTGGATGAATTGCTGACAAAATGGGAGAAAGAAGGATATAGCTTCGGTACTTTGGAGGAAGTGATCAACCAAAAAGTAAAGCAGGAATAACCTTAAAATTTCATTAAGATTGATTTTTTCGTATATTTTTATTGCATGATAATGGAAAAAACCTTACAATAGACCCTGGATGAGCCTTTACGAGAGCAAAGGGCATCACCGAAAAGATAAAACTTTTGGAGGATGAACTATGAAAACCTTTTGGAACAGCCTGATCGTGGCTTTTGCAATGTATTCCAAAATCCCAATGCCGAATATTGAATGGTCAAAGGAAAACATGAAATATCCTTTATGCTTTTTCCCTTTGGTCGGTGCGGTGATCGGAGCAATTCTTTGCGGATGGAGGATTGCATATCCATATCTTTGCAATGGCAACTTCTTGCCGGCAGTTGTATTTGTCATTGTACCGGTAATCGTATCAGGCGGTATTCATGTGGACGGATTTATTGATACGGTGGATGCGATCTGTTCTCATAAACCAATGGAACGTAAACTGGAAATCTTAAAGGACACACACACAGGTGCATTTGCAATCATCATGACCATTGCTTATTTCCTGATTGCTTTGGGAGTGTGGAGTGAAATGCCTATTGATGCAGTACCGGTGCTGGCAGTGGGATTTGTGATGTCCAGAGCCTTAAGCGGATTGGCGATCGTGCTCTTTCCCCATGCAAAAACGAGTAAGCTGCTGGCAATTTTCGCTGACGGGGCAAATAAAAAAATCGTGGGCTTTACCATGGCAGTGTATCTGATCGTCTGTAGCGTGCTGATGTGCTATCTGCAGCCATTGTACGGCAGTATCGGGATTCTGGGAGCAGCCCTTTCCTTTGGGTATTATTATTACACAGCGAAAAAACATTTTGGCGGCATTACCGGAGATGTAGCAGGATATTTTGTGCAGGTATGTGAGCTTGTCATCCCCTGTGTTGTGCTGGTAGCATGGAAGTTTTTATAAAACATTAGAAAAAAGGAACTGTTGGCGAAAGCTTTCCTGATGAAGAAGGCTTTCGCTAATTTTTATAAAGGAGATAAAAAATGCCAATTAGAATACAGAATGATTTGCCTGCAAGGGGCTTATTAGAAGAAGAAAATATCTTTGTCATGGACGAAAATCGTGCCATTAATCAGGCAATTCGTCCTTTAAAGGTAGGAATTTTGAATTTAATGCCTTTAAAAGAAGACACAGAATTGCAGCTTTTACGCTCTTTTTCTAATACACCGCTGCAGGTGGATGTGACTTTTATTACCATGACCAATCATGAGTCCAAAAATACAGCCATCAGTCATATCAATAAATTTTATCAGACCTTTGAAGAAGTGAAGAAGCACCGTTTTGACGGTCTGATCATTACCGGAGCTCCGGTGGAACATTTGCCCTTTGAGGAGGTTGATTACTGGGATGAGTTAAAAGAAGTATTTGAGTGGAGTGAGACTCATGTAACTTCTACCTTGCATATCTGCTGGGGTGCTCAGGCAGCACTGTACTATTACTATGGACTCGAAAAGACATTGCTTCCCCAGAAATTGTTTGGTGTTTACCAGCATAAGGTGATGCACAGAAGAGAACCGCTGGTAAGGGGATTTGATGATTATTTTGTGGCACCCCATTCCCGCCATACCACAGTGTCCAGAGATGCCATTGCCAACTGTCCGGCTCTGAAAATTTTAGCAGAGTCTCCGGAGGCAGGTGTATTTATCTGCATGGCAGAAAACGGAAAGAAGATCTTTGTCATGGGTCATCCGGAATACGACCGTGTGACACTGGATAAAGAATACCGCAGGGACAAGGCAAAGGGTCTTAATATCCAGGTACCCAAAAACTATTATCCGAATGACGATCCGGAACAGAGACCGCTTCTTTTATGGAGAGGTCATGCCAATACATTGTATACCAACTGGCTGAACTACTATGTATACCAGATCACACCGTATATTTGGGAGGATGAAAGCTAATGGCAACCAGATGTGAAGAATGTGCACATTTTGAGTATGATGAAGAATACGAAGAATATATGTGTCAGGTGAATTTGGACGAAGATGAGGTGGCACGGTTTTACAGCGATGCACATTATAACTGTCCTTATTACCGGAATGGTGATGAATACCGGGTGGTAAGACACCAGATGTAGTGAAGAAAATACAGGGTGACTGCCTTGGGAAAAACGTGCAGTCACTTTTTGAGGAAGAGATTATGACAGACTTATTAGTGCTTAGAGATGAAATTGACAAAATTGACCGCCAGATGGTGGAGCTGTTTGAGAAGCGTATGGAAATCTGCAAGGAGGTTGCAGAGTACAAAATCCGGACAGGAAAAAAGGTGTTTGATAAGGAACGGGAAGACAATAAGCTTCAGACCTTAAGGGGATTGGCACATTCCGATTTTAATAAGCATGGTGTGACAGAGCTTTTTTCCCAGGTTATGGCCATGAGCCGGAAACTCCAGTATCAGCTGTTGGAACAAAATGGAGTAAAAGGTAAACTTGACTTTACCTGTGTGGACAGTCTGGAAACAGAAGGTGTCAGGGTAGTTTATCAGGGGGTGGAAGGTGCCTATGCCCATCAGGCAGCCCTGGAATATTTTGGTGATCAGGTAAATTGTTTTCATGTAGAGCGTTGGAGAGATGCCATGGAGGCTATCAGGGAAGGCAGTGCGGATTATGCAGTACTTCCCCTGGAAAATTCTACCGCAGGAATTGTCAGTGATAACTATGATCTTCTCAATGAGTACAATAATTATATTGTAGGGGAAAAGGTGATCTATATTGATCATGTGCTCATGGGTCAGCCCGATGCAAGTATGGAGGACATAGAGACAGTCTATTCCCATCCACAGGCACTGATGCAGTGCTCAAGGTTTTTGGATGAACACAGGGAATGGAATCAGCGAAGTGTAGGTAATACTGCAGTGGCAGTAAAAGATGTGAAGGATTCCGGTGACAGAACAAAAGCAGCGATCGGAAGCAGACAGGCAGCTGTCTTTTATGGCATGAAGATCTTAAAAGAAGGTATCTGCCACGGAAAAGCAAATTCCACCAGATTTGTGATCGTCACCAATCAGAAGATTTTTGAAAAAAAAGCCGGTAAGATCAGTATCTGCTTTGAGATTCCCCATACCAGCGGAAGCCTTTATAACATTTTGTCTCATTTTATTTACAATAATCTGAATATGAACAAGATTGAGTCCAGACCGATACCGGATAAACAGTGGGAATATCATTTCTTTGTGGATTTCGATGGAAATTTAAATGATTCTGCAGTGAAAAATGCACTTCGTGGAATTAAAGAAGAAACGGCTAATTTTAAAATTTTAGGAAATTATTGAAAAGCGGTTGACATTAGTCAAAATGAATGATATTATAACCAAGCGTCAAACGCAGGCTGCTGTGGCACAGGTGGTAGCGCACCTCATTGGTAGTGAGGAGGTCACGGGTTCAACTCCCGTCAGCAGCTTTGAAAATCTAATTGAATTTTTGAAGAGACACGACAAAAAGGCATCTTTTTCCAAGGTGTCTTTTTTTGTTGCTTTTCTTTTCATTCCCATATATACTATTCTCTGAGCGTAAAATAATTGATGCTTTAGTTTGGGAAAATCAAAAGCAATTCAAAGGAGAAAACTAACATGGAAAGAAAAAATGTCTGGACAACTTACAATGAAGCAGAGCTTACGAAGCTTCATGAGATTAATGAAAAGTATAAAAAATGTCTTGACCTTGGAAAAACAGAAAGAGAATGCGTTCGTATCTCCGTAGAGATGGCGAAGGCAGCCGGCTACAGAGATTATAAGGAAGTGCTGGCAGAGGGAAAACCGCTTCAGCCGGGAGATAAGGTGTATGCCGTATGCATGGAAAAAATGGTGGCACTGTTCCATATGGGTACAGAACCGATTTCCGCAGGTATGAACATTTTAGGAGCACATATTGACTCTCCACGTATTGATATCAAGCAGAATCCGTTATATGAAAACGAAGATTTTGCATATCTTGATACCCATTACTATGGCGGTATCAAAAAATATCAGTGGGTTGCACAGCCAATGGCGATTCACGGTGTGGTTGCAAAGAAGGACGGTACCCTGGTAAATGTATCCATCGGTGAAAAGGACACAGATCCGGTTGTTTGTATCACGGACCTTTTGATCCATCTGGCAGCAAAACAGCTGGAAAAGAATGCAGCAACTGTGATTGAAGGGGAAGGACTGGATATCCTCATCGGAAACAGACCCATCGAACAGAACGAAGATTTATCAGAAGCTCAGAAGGAAGCTGTCAAAGCCAATGTATTAAAGCTTCTGAAAGAGGAATATGATTTCGAAGAGGAGGATTTTCTCTCAGCTGAACTTGAACTGGTACCGGCAGGAAAGGCAAGAGACTGTGGCCTTGACAGAAGCATGATCATGGCTTATGGACAGGACGACAGAGTCTGTGCATTTACCTCCCTGTTTGCAATGCTGGATGTAAAAAATGTAGAAAAATGCGGATGCTGCCTTTTAGTAGACAAGGAAGAAATCGGAAGCGTCGGTGCTACCGGTATGCATTCCCGTTTCTTTGAAAATGTGGTAGCAGAGCTTGTGGCATTAAATGAAGGAGAATCCGAATTAAAGGTTCGTCGTGCCATGGCAAACTCCCGTATGCTTTCTTCTGATGTAAGTGCAGGTTACGACCCATTATATGCGGAATGCTTTGAAAAACGCAGTGCAGCATTCCTGTCCCGTGGTCTTTGCTTTAACAAATTCACAGGAAGCAGAGGAAAGAGCGGCTCTAACGATGCCAATGCAGAATATATCGGAAGACTTCGCAAACTCTTTGATGATGCCAATGTAGCTTACCAGTTTGCAGAGCTTGGCCGTGTAGATGTTGGCGGCGGCGGAACCATTGCTTACATTATGGCAAACTACGGGATGGAAGTTATCGACAGCGGTGTGGCTGTACTGAACATGCATGCTCCTTACGAAATTACCAGCAAAGCGGATGTATATGAGGCAGTGAAGGGATACAGCGCATTCCTCGCTATGAAATAGAGGCTTTGTAAGGTACAAAAACAGATAACAAACAGGAATTCAAAAAAAACAGACAGGAGATTTTAATATGAAATTTTCACAGATGGTCTATGAAAGACCGGATTTTGAAAGTATCAAATTGCAGCTCACAGCTTTAACAGAGCGTCTTGCGGGTGCGAAATCCTATGAGGAAGCAAAAGCTGCTTTCCTGGAAAAGGATACTTTGGAAAAACATTTGGAAACACTTATGACACTGGCACACATTCGTCACACCATCAATACCGAGGATGAATTTTATGACGGAGAGATGAAGGTGTTAAACGACGCCGGTCCTGTTCTTACTGAATATCTTCAGAAATGGAATGATGTGCTTCTGGAAAGTGCTTTCCGTCCGGAGTTTGAAAAGGAATACGGTACACTGATGTTTGTCAATGCAGAGATGGAAAAGAAAACCTTCTCACCGGAGATCATTCCGCTTTTACAGGAAGAAAACGAGTTAAAGACAAACTATGAAAAGCTGCTTGCTTCCGCACAGATTCCTTTCGAGGAAAATGTATATACCATTTCTCAGATCACACCATTTAAAAATGATGCAGATGATGAGAGAAGACTTGCAGCATGGAAGGCAGAAGGCCAGTGGTATAAGGACAATCAGAAAGAATTAGATGATCTTTATGACAAGCTGGTTCATGTACGCGATGCCATGGGTAAAAAGCTTGGCTACGACGGATATACAGAGCTTGGTTACTACCGTATGCAGCGTAACTGCTATGACAAGCAGGATGTGGAAAAATTCCGTGAGGCAGTGGTAAAATATCTGGTTCCTGTAGCGACTGAAATTTACAAAGAACAGGCAAAACGCCTTGGAAAAGAATTTCCTATGAGCTTTGCGGACTGTGCGCTGGAATTCCGTTCAGGAAATCCGAAGCCCTATGGTACACCGGATGAGATTCTTGCACAGGGCAAGAAATTCTATGATGAACTTTCACCGGAAACAAGCGAATTTTTCAATATGATGCTGGATAATGAGCTTTTAGATGTATTATCTACCAAAGGAAAAGCAGGCGGCGGATACTGCACCAGCATTCCGGATTATGAAGTTCCGTTTATCTTTGCAAACTTCAACGGAACCCAGCATGACGTAGAGGTTGTTACTCATGAAGCAGGCCATGCCTTTGCTGCATGGATGAACCGTAACCGTGTGCCCCTGGCAACCGTATGGCCGGGACTGGAAGCCTGCGAAGTACATTCCATGTCTATGGAATTTTTCTCATGGCCATGGGCAGAGGAATTTTTCGGCGAAGATACCCGCAAGTTCTATTACAGCCATTTATCAGGTGCGTTAACCTTTATTCCATACGGAACCATGGTAGACCATTTCCAGCATATCGTATTTGAAAAACCGGAAATGACCCCACAGGAACGTCACGGTGTATGGAAAGAGCTTCTTGGCATTTACATGCCATGGGTGAAACTGGACGGAGAGATTCCATTCTACAGTGAAGGAGAAGGATGGCAGCGTCAGCACCATATCTACTCCAGCCCGTTCTATTACATTGATTACTGTCTGGCACAGACGGTTGCGTTACAGTTCTGGGCAATGCTTCAGAAGGACCGCAAAGATGCATGGGAGCACTATATGGCTTACACAAAACAGGGTGGAAGTCGTGTGTTCACAGACCTTCTGAAAAATGCAGGTATGGAAAGTCCGTTTGAAGAAGCAACCTTAAGAGGTGTATGTGAAACTGCCAATAACTGGCTTGCTTCCTTCGACCTTACAGGAATCAACTAAGATGGCCGAAAAAAAATATAAGGGCAGAAAAGCCTATCTCAACGATTTTCAAAAAGACGAAAATGGAGAGTATGCTTATCAGGGAAACCTGTATGCGTGGCAGGGAGAAAACTCCCTGCTTCGAAAAAAGCTGATTCTCCTTTGGGGAATAGGTATTTTGACGGTGATCCTTCTGGCAGCAGCGGCCTGGATCGATGCTCCGGGAGCCACCGGAACTTTCTATGTGGTAATTCCTGTATGTGCAGCGCTGGTTTTTGGGGTTAGCATGTTGTGGGGACTGGGACGGTTAACCTCCGGAGGAAAGGTCCTTCGGGCTTATGTCTATGAGGCTACGGCAGGACAGCTTCCCATCCGGGCGGTGCTTACCATGGTGTCTGCAGGGGCAGCTGTTATAGGTGAATTACTCTTTTTGACCACCAATGGAATTGGAGAAAAAACGGGAAAAGCACTGATTTTTCTTGTGATGGAGAGTGCTGTTTTTCTGCTTTGCTGGATTTTTCGACAGGAAATTTTGAAAATGGTCTGGAAAAAACAGTAAAATCGTCAAAAAACTACTGTTTTCACTGTCTTGCGTTACTACAGTGAATTGACAAAAGGTTTGACGGACGATATAATTAGGGACGTATGTGCTTTTCAAAAGTGACACACAGGCAACTGTTCTAAAATTTGTAAGGTACGAAACAGTTGCGAATAGAAAATTTAAAAGGAGGAAAACTTTTTATGAGAAAAAGTAAAAGATTACTGGCCCTGTTCTTAGGTCTGGTAATGTGCTGCAGCTTACTTGCAGGCTGTGGCTCAAAAAAAGAAACTGCAGACAAACCGGCTGCAGGCAATGAAACAGCAGAAGCCGGAACCTTAGTCATTTCTGCAACAGGATTTGAAAACAAATTCTCTCCGTTCTTTGCACAGAGTGCAGATGACCAGGACGTAGCTGAACTTACCCAGCTTTACATGATGTACGTTGACCGTGTATCCAACCCGATATTAAACGGCATCGAGGGAGAAACCCGCTCTTACAACGGTACAGACTATACTTACACAGGTCCGGCGGATATCGTTGTAACAGAAAATGAAGACGGAACCGTATTCTATGATATTACCATGCGTGATGATCTGGTATTCTCTGACGGAACACCGGTTGACATCGATGACTTTATCTTCAGCTTGTACGTTCTTCTCGACCCATCTTATGATGGATCTTCTACACTGTACTCTACACCAATCTTAGGTTTACAGGAGTACCGTACAGGTATGGATACAATGTTCAACCTGTTAGTAGCAGCCGGACGTGACAATACAGATTTCACTTACTGGGATGAAGCAACTCAGACAGCATTCTGGGCAGATCTTGACCAGGCTGGAGAAAAATTCGCTCAGGAAATCGTTGATTACTGTGTAGCAGCAGGTGCAGCAGAAGAAGGCGACATCGCAGGTGCTGCTGCAGCATGGGGATTCTCAGACCTTGCAGCAGATGCAACTGTAGCAGATTTCTTTACAGCACTTTGTGAAGGCTATGACTGGGATATCCTTACCATGTCTTCCACAGAAACAGCAGCAGGCTCTTTAATCCCTGATTTAATGAATGACTATGCTTCTTACAGCATCGGTGTTCAGACAGGTGATTCTGCAGCTTCCATCGCCGGTATTCAGCGTACAGGCGATTACAGCGTACGTATCGTAGCAAGCGAGCTGGATGCAACTATGATCTACCAGATGCAGCAGGTAATTGCTCCGCTTCACTACTACGGTGACGAAGCTCTCTATGATTATGACAACAACAGCTTCGGTTTTGTAAAGGGTGACCTTTCCTTAGCTCGTGCAAAGACAACCAGTCCAATGGGTGCCGGTGCATATGTATTCAAAGAAGTTGCCAACGGTGTTGTTTATATGGAAGCCAACCCGACATACTATAAGGGTGAACCAAAGACAAAATATCTCAACATGATCGAAACAAAAGAAGCTGATATGTTAAATGGTATC
>CALZFY010000011.1:0-38557 GCA_945786935.1 uncultured Lachnoclostridium sp. | reverse complement strand
AAACAGGAATTAAATAAAATCTGCTGACAAATCAAAGATCCCATGTTATTCTATAGCCAACAAATATCCCCCATAGGGGGATATGGATTTCAGGAGACCACCATGAATCAAAAGCACACCGCCACCCTGTTTGCCATCCTGGCAGCTGCCCTCTATGCCATCAATATTCCATTCAGTAAAAAACTGCTGCACTTTGTATCTCCTACCATGATGGCAGCTTTTCTTTATTTAGGTGCCGGAATGGGTCTTTCTCTTTATCGTATGATTTCCAAAACGAAAAAAACAGATGCACCCTTGAGCAGGACGGATCTCCCATTTACCATCGGAATGATCGTTCTCGACATTGCAGCGCCTATTTTTCTGATGCTTGGCCTTCAGACAACCAATTCCGCCAATGCGTCTCTGTTAAACAATTTTGAAATCGTTGCAACCTCCATGATTGCATTCTTTATTTTTAAGGAAGCACTGTCTAAAAAGCTCACCCTTGCCATTCTGCTTGTTACCCTTGCAAGCATTGCCTTAAGCTTTGAAGGCAAAGGCAGCTTTCAGTTTAACACCGGATCTCTGCTGGTGCTTGCCGCGTCCTGCTGTTGGGGTCTGGAAAACAACTGTACCAGGATGTTAAGCAACAAATCCTCTGTCCAGATTACCACGATCAAAGGTATCTTCTCCGGGCTTGGAAGCTTCATCATAGCATTGACAATTGGAGAGAGAATTCCATCCCTGAAATATATCCTGACCGTTTTGATTCTTGGCTTTGTAGCCTACGGTCTGAGCATCAATTTCTACATCAAAGCACAAAAGGAGCTTGGAGCAGCCAAAACAAGTGCTTATTACTCCATCGCTCCCTTTTTGGGTGTCATTTTCGGAATTCTATTTCTTAAAGAGCAGCCAAATTGTGGCTTCTATGTTGGTCTTTTCATCATGATTGCCGCTACCCTTTTAATGATAAAGGATAGATGATTACTCCACACTGTCTTCCCATATCTGATATAGCTCATATACACGCTTTTCAGTAAGCTCTGCTGCCTTATCATTTCTGAGCAATGGCTCCAGGGAACCACCCTTGGCTTCTTCTCCTGCCTCTTCCACAGCCTGCTCTTTTTGGTCAATCCATGCACGCTGTTCTTTCAGAAGATCATTCATCTTATCTTCCGGTAATTCTTCCTTTAATTTATCCCAAAGCGTATTCAGGGCAGCATCCCAGGTATTATATAGTTCTAAAGACTTTTCATTCATTTCTGCCTGATTCAGATTATCATGCTCTAAAGAAGCTTTGAGAGTATCCGACCACTGTTTGGTAATATCCATCAGCTCTTTCATCTGATCACTGATTTCATAACTGGAAAAACCATTCTCAGCTTTTACATTGTATAAACCATAAAACGGAAGCTCTGCACTGTTCGGATCTACCATGTCATTTCGTACCCAATTTTGATACTCTTCCGGCAGTTCCCGGAATGGTGCCCCCGGCAAATAGATGAGAATCTCTTCTGCCTCATCCAGACCATAGGCTGTGCTGTAGCAGTACAGAATTTCATCTTTAATTTCTTCCGTTCCCACCTCATTCTCATAACCGATTTCCTCGATTTTCATGGAATAAGTATACTCATTCACCTTCACTGGTGTCGAAAATTTCCCATGGAAATCAGAAAAATAGTAGGTACCACCAGGATATCCTTCTCCGGTAGAACCCATATCACTGTCTGAAAATGTACCTGAAAAACTTCCATCTTCTTTGATCTGCAGCACCGTTCTCCAGCCGCCTACACCGCTGGCAAAATAAAACCAACGATCATGAAACTCAGAAAAATCCAGAGTATCCTCTGTTTTCTCTATGTCTGTATTATCTTCATGAATTAACTCGTCTTCACCGGAAAAACTCACTTTCTCAGTAACCTGAGTATCTGCCGGTTGTTCTTTACCACATCCGACCGCCATCAAACTAAGGGCTAAGAGAGCCACGATAAATTTCTTTCTCATATAGTTTGTCACCTCAATAAACCTATAATAATCTATCTGTTCAGTAGCTTCTAAACATTTACTTTTTTATATTCTATGATGAACAGACAGGGGCTTGGAAGCTGCACAGCACAGCGTCAAGGGAGTGCGTCCGAAAATCCTCTCTTAGAACTTCTATGCGAAACAGGCTCTCCTGTGAGCATTTAGAAGTTCTTAGAGATAGTTGAGTAGAAACGACCCTGCGAAGCTGTGTAGCTGCCAAGTCCCTGTCGTCCATAGAAAAAAATAGTTCGTTCAAAAACGCAAAAAGGGAGAAACCGAAATCTCTCCCTCAAAATTTATTCAACTGATACTACATAATAGTAAATCGGCTGTCCTCCGAAATGAACTTCCACATCACATCCCGGGAACATCTCAGAAACCTTTTCGCCTAATTCATTAGCAGCCTCTTCTGAAACCTCTTCGCCATAATAAATGCTGATAATTTCAGACATATCATCTACTAACTCTTTAAACATTTCAAGAGTTGTCTCTTCCAGCCCTTCACCAACTGCCAGAATACCAAAGTCGCCGATACCCATGATGTTTCCTTCATGAATTTCCTTGTCATCAATCTTTGTATCGCGAACTGCGTAGGTTACCTGACCGGTTTTCACAGTTGTGATGCTTTCTTCCATAGCTTCCGCATTTTCCTCAGCAGAAAGATCCGGAAGGAAGTTGATCATTGCTGTAATACCCTGCGGAACAGTCTTTGTAGGAATGACATGAATAATCTTGTCCTCTGTTAAAGCCTGTGCCTGATTTGCAGCCAGGATAATGTTTTTGTTATTTGGCAGAATAAAGATGTGCTCTGCATTTACCTTATCGATGGCATTTAACATATCTTCCGTACTTGGGTTCATGGTCTGACCGCCTTCGATCAGATAATCCACACCAAGTCCTTTAAAGATTTCACCAACACCTTCACCGATGGATACGGAAATGAATCCCATGTCTTTTCTCGGTTCAGCTGCTTTTTTGGCTGCTTCCTCTTCTGCAAGCTTTGAAGCTTCCTTGATGAGTTTTTCTTCATGCTCTTCACGCATATTGTCGATCTTCATTCTTGTAAGAGAACCATAGGTTAAAGCTCTCTGGATTGCAAGACCCGGATCGTTGGTATGAACATGAACCTTTACAATATCATCATCGGATACAACTACGATGGAATCACCGATGCTCTCTAAGAATGCTTTGAAATCAAGCTCCGTGTCCATATTATATTCTTTTTCCAGCATGATGATAAATTCTGTACAGTAACCGAATTTGATCTCTGCTTCTGTCTGTGCACTGATCTTCACCGGTTTTGCTTCTGCAACAGCACCTTCGATAGAGTAATCGACTTCCTTGCCTTCCAAAGCATCCATCATACCGTGGAATACTTCTACAAGACCCTGTCCACCGGAGTCAACCACACCTGCTTCTTTTAATACAGGAAGCATATCCGGTGTTTTTGCAAGGACGATTTCCATCTCGCCGACAACCTGCTGCATGAAGTAGATAAGATCATCTGTCTCTTCTGCAAGCTTGACAGCCTTTTTCGCGCCGCCTTTTGCTACGGTAAGGATCGTACCTTCCTTTGGCTTCATAACAGCCTTATAAGCAGTTTCTACAGCTTTGTGAAGCGCTGCTGCCATAATCGGTACATCGATTTCTTTTTCTTCTCTGATTACTTTACATAATCCACGGAACAGCTGAGATAAAATAACACCGGAGTTACCTCTTGCTCCACGAAGGGAACCTGAGGAAATACTCTTTGCAACCTTTTCCATCTCATAAGTTTCCATAGCACCGACTTCTTTGGCTGCTGCCATAATAGTCAGTGTCATATTGGTACCTGTATCACCATCCGGTACAGGAAATACGTTTAATTCATTAATCCATTCTTTCTTAGACTCAAGATTTTTCGCACCTGCAAGAAACATTTTTGCAAACATTTCCGCATTGATAGATTTTGTAGCCACTACATTACTCCTCCTTTAACTTTCTTTCCGTAAAGGACTCCGTCAATGTACATGTTTACTCTTTCTACTTCCAGTCCTGTATGTTCTTTGATCTTATACTTCACGCTGTCTAAAAGGTTCTGCTGTACGCTTAATACGTTTACACCAAATTTAACCATCAGATGATAGTCAATGGTTACTTTATTATTCTCAATGACTACCTTGATTCCTTTGAATGCTGCTTCTCTCTTTAAGAGTTTGACAATACCGTCCTTGGCATCGATCGTTGCCATACCCACGATTCCGGGTGTACTGTTTGCAACATCACTGGCATAGGATACCACAACCTTCGGGTCAATGATAACCTGTCCAAGATTTGTGTTATTATAACCTCTCATAAGGCACCTCCATAAAAGTTTCGGTTTTATTTCATGTCTTTACCTGAATTCTTTTCCATAGGCATAGCACGCCCACAATGGTATTATACATGATAATTTCAAAAAAGCATAGATATTTTTTATTTTTTTATTTTTATACTTGCCAAATCCAAATCTTTCTGTTAGAATAACCTATGTTGTGAGCCTGATAGGCTTATTATGTTCATAAGGAGGTGCTATTATGGCTAAATGTGCAATCTGTGATAAAGGCGCTCATTTCGGTATCGCTGTGAGCCACTCACATAGAAGAAATAACAAAATGTGGAAAGCAAACGTAAAATCTGTAAAAGTTAACGTAAACGGAAATGCAAAGAAAATGTACGTATGTACTTCTTGCTTAAAATCCGGTTTAGTTGAAAGAGCATAATTACGGTGCATTTAAGGACTTGTGATCAAGTCCTTTTTTTATGCAGATCTTCTGCCTTAACATCCGCCAACCTTCAATCCGATCAGCATCAGTATCGCACTTAAAATCAGACGTATAAACCAGGAATTAAATGGATCACAGATAGTCAGTAATATTCCGAAACCGCAAAAAAAGAGCGCGGCTCCTAAAGTTTCCTTTTTCATGCTGCACTCCTTTTTCTTTATCCTATGCTATTTTTCGGAATTTGTTTCCTCTTTTTTCAACTCCGCTTCCATGGCATCTGCCACCGGTGTTTCTGCCTTTCCGGCTGTAAATTTATTTACAAAATCCGGCACCATATCCAAAATCTTTGTCAGTCCGTCCTGATTTTTTACATTCACAAGCTTCGTCGTGCCGTTCTGGATCACAAGAATCGCACTTGGTGTGATCTTTCCACCCATACCGCCTCCGCCGTTGTTCTTCTTTTCTCCGGTGAATGCACCTGCACCTACACCAAAGGATACGTCCACAAGCGGTAAAATAATCGTATCCCCAATGTGGATCGCATCTCCAACCACCGTTTTGGTTGTAATAAAGCTGTCCATTCCCTTAAATAAGGATTCCACAGTCTTTTCAAATGTGTCATTGTTGTTCATGTTCTTGACCCTCCTTGGCTAATACTTTTTTCACAACATATCTGAAATCTCTGTCTATCAACAGTCTCACTGCTACGATCAGCAGATGAATGAGCCTCAGTCTGCCTTTTACATCAATGGTCCCTTCATATACCTCATTTTCAAAATCCGGAGTAATGAAAAGGTCTTCCGGAAGAAATCCGTAAACTGCACCAAGCACTCCCAAAGCCTGCCCTGTAGTGGCCGGATCACCGGTTCCAAACAAAAGTTTTCCCCGAATCTTTGTTGGCTTTCCCTTTTTTAGAAGGTAACAGATTTCCCTCCACAAATGTTCCACAGACTTTTTTCCCTGGGGCTTGTCCCAGAGATTTTTGTAAAAATCTATCTCCGTTCTGATATTCCTGACCGCATCTGCGACAGTACGAAACAATTCTTTTATTTTTTCCATACCGGCACTCCAAAAATACGCAAAATCTGCTTCATCTCATTATTTTCATAACTGGTCTGAAAACTCACGATATGAAACAGCCAGTGAATTTTTATCCTGCCTGTCAGCTTCTCTTCTTTTTCACCCTTGATCTCATATCGTACCGGTACCAGAAGAACCAGCAAAAGCAAGGCCATAACAACCAGTAAAAGGACACCCACTCCAAGGCTTACGTATTTTAAAATTGTTAAGATTATTTCCAGCATAGACAAAAACTACTCCTGAAATTCAAAATAAGTCCGCACATCAAAATTTCCCTGCTTTTCATATACGTCCTTTATGATTTCCAATACCAGCTCTCTCGCCGCCTCCTCGTCCTGAGCAATTCCTACGATCTCCGGATTCATCCTTTGAAAGACAGGCTGAAGATAACAGGCACTGTGAAATAAGTCCAAAAGATTTTGCTCATTGGAAGCAATGGTAATCAACCAGATTCCCGGCTGAAACTTTCCTTTTCTTATTTTTTGCATGATTCCCGGCAGCTTCTTTTTCGTTTTTTCAGTTGTATAAAGATTGACTGCCCACCTCATAGGAACTCCTTATCTAATCTTTCATTTCCTTTCAGATAAGAAAAAAAATCCATGCAAACTTTGCTTCGCAAATGGATTTTTCTTTCTCTGAAATTTCGGTAAACCGTTCTAAAAGTATTTCTTTGTTCCCCAAAGATTGGCTCGTTTCAAATCCATGTATTCCTGATAGGCATTTTCCAAAATCTGCTTTTCATTGGCAAATTTCAGAAGATGATAGGCTTCATGATATTTGTAATAGCCGGAATCCACAAAATACTCTTCACGCTGTGGTTTGCTATAATAGCTATCCGACATCATCAGGTACCAATGTACGTCTTTCTCTACCGTATCTTCCGGTACATGGAAGGAATACTGGCTCTTTCCCACATATTTAATAATAGACGCATTTACCCCTGCTTCTTCAAGAACCTCCCTGGCAGCAGTTTCCTTATAATCCTCTCCTGCTTCCACAGTTCCCTTGGGCAATACCCAGCCTTCGTACTTATTTTTATAATTTTTGTACAAAAGAAGGATTTTACCTCGAAATATTACCACACCGCCGCAGCTCGTTGCTTCAATCATTGCAATTCCTCCTGTGCATCGCTGGTGTGTCTTATCAAGACCTGTTGCTATTATAACAAATTGATCCCGTGAATACAACTTAAATCAAATGGTAAACATCAAAAAGCTTTTTCGCAATGGGAACCGCATATTCACTGCCTGATCCTGCACCCTCTACAATAACACAAACTACCAGATCCGGAGCATCCACATTGGAAAATCCCACAAACCAGGCATGGCTTTTTGATTTATCGCTGGAATATTCTGCAGTACCGGTCTTACCCGCTGCCGTGTATGCTTCATTTTTCAATGCAGTTGCTGTGCCGCTTTGAACCGTTTCTGTCATATATTCTGTCAGGATTGCCGCTTCCTCTGCAGTCATGAGCTTACCATAGGAGCTCGGCATATATTTTTTTACCCGTTCTCCCATATAATTTTCAATAGAATCCATGAGATATGGCTTCATCAAAGTGCCGCCATTGGCAACAGCCGCAGTAATCATGGCCATATGCATCGGTGTCACTTCCGTAGTTGCCTGTCCAATGGCAGTCTGCAGGATGGTACCGGTAGAAAGCTCCCCGCTTAATTTCACAGAGCTTTGTTTATAGGGTAATTCCACCGGAAGATCGCTGTTAAACAACAGTTCCTTACAGGTTTGCAAAAACTTCCGATTTTCCAGTTCCAGCCCAATCTTTGCAAAAGCACCGTTACAGGATTTGGCAAAGGCAGTCTTAAGATCAATGGTTCCATGGCTTTTTCCATGATAACATCCAATTGTCACATCATCCTCTGTAAACTTGCCATTACATTCGTAAGACCAGCTTTCCAGATCGTTTCCTTCCCTGATATATTCCAGCAAAGTAACAATTTTAAAGGTAGATCCCGGAGGATACAGCCCCTGCGTTACTCTGTTTAACAGCACACTGTCGCTGCTGCCGGAGATTTCCTTCCAATTTTGTTCAACCTGATTCGGATCAAAATCCGGCTTGGAAACCATGGCAAGGATTTTTCCCGTAGAAGGTTCTAAGGCTACCACAGCACCTTTTTTGTTTCCCAGTGCATCATAAGCTGCCTTTTGCAGCTCATAATTCAATGTGGTGACAATTCTGTCTCCCATATTCTTTTCTTCCTTTACCTCGTTTACGAAGCGTTCCAGAAAATATGCATGGGAGCTTAACAGCTGATAATTACCAAGAAGCTCTATACCGGTCTTTCCGTGGGATGCATACCCCACCACATGGGAAAACATACGTCCATCCGGATAAACTCTCGTTTCCGTTCCGTCAGCCGATACATTTGTCGTGGCAATAACCTCTCCATCCTCTGTTAAAATATCTCCCCGGATCACTCTGTCTGCAAAGGTATCCTGTCTCTTATTATAGGGACTGGTGATCACATTGCTGCTGACCACCGTCTGAAAATACACAAAATAGCCGATCATGCACACAAAGATTCCCAGAAAAATGTAGGAAACATAGAGCATTTCCTGATTTTTAGGCTTTTTGTTTTTCTTTTGCTTTTCTTCTTTTTTCCCGTTCAAGTCGATTTCGTTCTTTTTCAACTTCTCTTTCCTCATCATAAATGATCAGGCTGATGCCCTGGACCACACCTAACATGATCAATGTAGACAGAATGGAACTGCCTCCATAGCTGACCAGTGGCAGGGTAACTCCTGTCAGCGGAATAAATTTCACTGCGCCCCCAATGGTAAGGAGCACCTGAGTTGCATACATGGTTCCAAGTCCCATGGCAATATAACAATAAAAGGATTTTTTTACCTTCATAGCCAAATTGAAAAAACTTAAAAAGATGCACATGCAAAGGAAGATCACACAGATTGCAAAGATTCCTCCCAGCTCTTCTGAGATTGCCGAAAAAATGGAATCCTTTGATACAAAGGGAATTCCCGAAGGCATGCCCTGTCCAAGTCCCATACCGGTCCATCCACCGGTTCCGATGGCAAACAATGACTGTGCCACCTGATAACCTTCTTTGTCAATGCAGCTCCAGGGATCCTGCCATGCCATGACTCTGACCCGGATATGTGAAAAGAGAAAATAGGCAGCTATTCCTGCTACACTTCCGGCTCCCAGACCAAGGATACAGTAGCCGGCCTTTTTGGTTGCCACATAAAGCATCACCAGATAGGTTACAAAAAACAGCAATGCACCGCCCAGGTCTGTGGATGCCACGAGAATCAGTACATGAGCTGCGGCAAAGACCGTTGTGATTGCCAGATCTTTAAATTCCACCGAACGGTAAAACCGCCCTGCCACAAAAAATACAAATAATATTTTCACAAATTCCGAAGGCTGCAATGTAATTCCTGCGATGGTAAAAGATATATTTGCTCCATAGGTGGCAACACTTAAGATCAGTACAGCTCCCAAAAGCACAATGCCCGTAATTCCATACACCAGATCATAGTTACAGCAATTCTTCCATTTTCTGATCACCACCGGCACCAGCATACTGATCAGCATGGATGCTATGATGATCTGAAACTGGCGGACAGATTGCTTCTGATCGATCCTTGTGAGAATGATCAGGCCAATGGTCATGAGCATACAGGTATTAGATAGCAATGTTCTGTGGATATCCTTATAAAACAATCTCCACAAAATGACCACCAGCAGCATAAACAACGCCTGAAAACCATAATAATAGATCATTTCTTCCTGCTCTCCCAGCTTCAGATAAAGCACAAGATATGCCACAAACTGTAACAGCAGCATGAGAAAGGTCATCTCTCCCAACATGTAATCCGAGGATTTTCTCGTCTTCATGCGAAAAGACACAAAGGTCATACAGGTATATAATGCCATCAGTAAAATGAGTGCATATTTTGACAATTCCACGATCAGATTCGTCACTTTATTCTACTCCTCGTTTAAAATGTCCTCTGGTAAAGTCCGGAAGTTCCTCCACAGGAAGTCCATGCTTCATATTTTCTATAAAAAGTCCCAATACTTTTTTGGTTTCTTTTTTGTCTTCCAGCGTAAAATTAAGTCTCAAAGATGCCGGTCTTAAATCAGCAACAAAGTCCTGTAAGTTCAAAAGGCTTAAAGGCTGGCTGTTATAGATCACATTATAGCATTCCCTGCACACCGGTTTTATGGCAAACTTCATATTTTTCCGGTCTTTTAACCGCATATAATTTTCAGTTCCAAGGGTTTCCTTCTGTCCTTTACGGCAGCGCTTCAGGGAACGATAAACACAGCCTGCGCTGACCATCACCGGCAAATGTCCATAAATGATAAGTTCATCATCCTCACAGCCTCTCAAAGCCAGTTCTCTGGCATTTAATTCCAAAGGTAATGTTTCATATAATACATGGCTTTGCTCTCTCCAGAACGCGGCCGCACGCCGGTTAAAGGTATACAGATTGGCATCTGTAACCACCGGATGCTCACATCCCATAGAAATAAGCCACTGGTAGCTTTCCAGATTTTTCACAACAAATCCGTCAAAAAGGGGCTTCCCAAGCTCCTGATACTCTCTCGTATAATTCCCTGCAGTTTCTTTTCGAAAGATCGGTGGAAGGATATAGAAAAATTTCTTTTTGCTCCTTAGTTCTCCTAAGGATTCACAAAACTTTGACAATTCTTTCATATCCATAAGACTGCTGTCTACATAGATGCTTTCCACTTCTTTAAACTCAAGAACCGTTTCCAGCTGCTCCTTTGTTTCCACTGACACATGGAATGTCGGATTCCAGTCTTTTAGAGGCATTTTTGCTTCTTTCCCGGTTTTTATTTTCTCAAAAGGTGCTGTCCTTCGGAATTTTTCTACAGCAGTCCGCTCCAGCTCTTCTAATGCTTTTCTTCGAAGTTCATTCACGGCACTGTTTGGAACGAACACATCCCCCTGTACTGATACCTTTAACTCTTCAAACACAAAGGGGGTATTTCCTGTTTTTCGAAGCTGCTTTTCAAAATCCCGGGCTGTCATGGCCCGTTTCATCGCCGGTTCAGCCATCGCGCCGCAAACCTTTACTTCCAGGTCCTTCCATTTTAACAGCAACTCCAAAGGATTTCCTGTCGAAATTTCTAAAATTCCCTTAATTTTTTCCTGTTTTTGCTGTTTTACATAGGTTTCATAAAGGCTTTCCAAATATACGCTGCGCTCCCGCTCTTCTTTTTCATTGGAAGGCGAAGACAAAGCCATCATATTTCGCCCATTATGCTGTACATAAAACCCTTTACTGTAACCACGTTTTCTGAAAAGCTCCTCCAGATTACTAAGATCCTGCTTTTCAATTCTGCGGTCACGTCCGTCAGACTCCATATAGCGGTCAATATATTTCCGGTAAATACTCACGACCCCGGCTGTATATTCCGGACGCTTCATTCTGCCCTCAATTTTCATGGAATCGATTCCTGCGTCCAGAATTTCCGGAAGAATTTCCAGGGTATTTAAATCCTTAGGACTTAAGATATACTTTTCATTATCTCCTGAAATTTTCTTTCCGGACTGATATACCTCATAAGGAAGGCGGCATGGCTGGGCACAGCGTCCCCGATTTCCGCTTCTCCCACCGATGACGCTGCTTAAAAGACACTGCCCGGAATAGCAGTAACAAAGGGCACCATGAATAAAACTCTCAATTTCCAGATCCGTATGTTCTCTGATACACCGAATCTCTTCCAAAGAAAGCTCCCTGGATGTTACAATTCTCGTCACGTTTGGAAATTTTTTAAGAAAAGCAAAGCCTTCCTCCCCGGTAACTGTCATCTGGGTAGAAACATGGATCGGAAGATCCGGAAACCACTCAGACAGAGCCCCTAAAACACCCAGATCCTGAACGATCACTGCATCTAACCCCTGCTCATAGTAAGGTTTTACATAAGAATATAACTGCTCTTCCAATTCTTTTTCCTTCAGAAGAGTATTAATGGTCATATAGAGAGCCACCCCGTGCAAATGAGTGTAATCAATAGCCCATTTCATATCCTCTTCTGTCAGATTATTGGCATAAGCTCTTGCGCCGAACTTCGTACCGCCAATATAGACTGCATCGGCACCTGCATTTACTGCAGCAATCAGACTCTCCAGCGATCCTGCCGGAGCCAGCAATTCTGTTTTTCTCATTTCTTTTCCTTTAATGTTTCTTTTTTGGATACTTCTTTTTGAAGCTTTTCATAGTCAAGCTGCAGATTGATCAGCTCATGCTTTAAGCTGTAGAGTTCCTTGTCTTTTAATTCCAATTCAGATTCCAGAATCTGATTTCTCTTTTTTTCCTGAAAATAATCATCCGCAAGATTCATTCCAAGTAAAATCTGTTTCTGATCTGCAGATAATCTGCTGTAGTTTTCCAGCTTCTGAAGCTCCAGCAGCTTATCATTGATCAACGCAGCCACCTTTGTCATGTAGGCTGCATCTTCCTCTCCTGAAATTGATATGATTTTTCCTGCGATCACAACTTCTGTTACATTTTTTGACATATTTCACTATCCTTCATTTGCTCTTTGTATTCCAAGATGCTCATAGGCCAGATCGGTAGCCACCCTTCCCTTCGGTGTACGGTTTAAAAATCCGTTTTTGATCAGATACGGCTCATAGACATCCTCTAATGTGCCGGAATCCTCCCCAATGGCTGCTGCCAGAGTATCAAGCCCCACCGGACCTCCGCAAAACTTTTCAATGATCGTCTGCAAAATTGTGCGGTCCAGCTGCTCCAGTCCGTATTTATCTACGTCCAGAAGGTCCAGGGCAAAATTCGCCACCTCCTGGGTAATGACACCGTCATATTTCACCTGCGCAAAATCCCTGACACGTTTTAAAAGACGGTTGGCAAGTCTTGGCGTACCCCGGCTTCTCCTTGCCATGGCGTAAGCTCCCTTTTCATCAATTTCCACGCCCAGAACGGCTGCGGAACGGGTAATGATGGTGGTAAGCTCCTGGGGTGTATAAAATTCCAGGTGATGTACTACACCAAACCGGTCTCTTAAAGGTGCACTTAAAAGCCCTGCTCTGGTGGTGGCTCCTACCAGTGTAAACGAGGGAAGCTCCAAACGGATGGAGCGGGCTGCAGCCCCTTTTCCAATCATAATATCGATGGAAAAATCTTCCATGGCAGGGTACAATACTTCTTCCACCTGACGATTCAGGCGATGAATTTCATCGATGAACAGCACATCTCCCTCCTGCAGGTTGTTTAAGATTGCTGCCATCTCTCCGGGCTTTTCTATGGCAGGACCACTGGTCACCTTCATATGAACTCCCATCTCATGGGCAATGATTCCTGCAAGAGTTGTCTTACCCAAGCCAGGAGGACCATAGAACAGTACATGATCTAAAGCTTCTCCTCTGGCTTTCGCTGCATCAATATAAACTCTTAAATGCTCCTTGGCCTTTTCCTGTCCAATATATTCTTCTAAACACAACGGCCGCAAGGAGGTCTCGATTTTTGCGTCCTCCACTGCAGCCTCTGCGGTCATGATCCTTTTTTTCATAAACTACTTCTCCCTAAGGATTTTCTTATAAAAATGCCAGCTGTTTTAAAGCTGCCTTCAGGATATCCTCTGTGGTCTGCCCTTCTTCCTTTGCTGCCAGACGAACAGCCTTCAGGGCATCGGAATTGGAATATCCCAGTGCCACCAAAGCAGACACCGCTTCCATGGATGCATCTGACATCCCCTTTTGATTCCCGGTTCGAACTGTGGAAGCATCCTGAAATTCTTCTATAGCTTCTTCAATATGGAATTTATCCTTTAATTCCAAAATCAGTTTTTTCGCAGTTTTTGCTCCGATTCCCGGTGCCTTTGCAATTGCCTTATCATCATCGGAAAGCACAGCCAGCCGAAGCTCATTGGCACTTAAGGCAGAAAGGATTCCCACGGCTCCTTTTGGTCCGATTCCATTGACTGTAATCAGAAGTTTAAACACCTGAAGTTCATCTTTCGTTAAAAATCCATAGAGCCCTGCACCAGTTTCACTGATCTGAAGATACGTATGAAGCTTTACTTCCTCTCCCACACCCGGCAGGGACGCAGCACTTCCTGATGGCATAAAAACTTCATAACCTACACCATGAACATCCAGAAAAATACTTTTTTCACTGATTTCTTCAATGACACCCTTTAAAAATGAGATCATAAACGTTCCTTTTCCACGCCAAAGGGATGGCGAATTGTAATTTTTTCAAGAAGCGGCACGCATAAATTTGCAAGCAGGATCGCAATACACAGATTTTCCGCAGATGGTCCAAATAAACGGAAAAATCCGCTGAAAATTCCCAGTACGATTCCATAAAACCATCTTCCGCCCTTCGTAATTGGTAAACTTGAATAAGCCGGTGCAATAAACCACAAAGCCAGCATAAAACCGCCTCCGGCTAACTGGGCACTCAGATAGTAGGAGCTTAAACCATGTCCTCCAAAAATTGCAAGAAATGCCGCAAAAGAAAACAGATACATTCCCGCAACCCTGAAATCCATGATTCCAACCATGATCAAAAACATTGCTCCGACACAAAGCCAAAGTGCTGAAGTTTCTCCGATACATCCACCGGTTTTTCCAAGGATCATATACAGAACATTCACTGTTCCTTCTTCCTTTAAAACAGCCATAGGGGTTGCCATGGTCAGTCCATCCAAAGGATATACGGACATTTCTGCCTGAAAGGCAAGTGACATCAAAAGTCTTGTTAAGATCACCGGACTTACCACATTTCTTTTAAAAAATTGAAGGCTAAGCTCCATGAAAAGTGCACAAACCGCTCCCGCAAGGGCTCCCAGATATAAGGAAAGTCCCGGTGGCAGACAATATGCCATCAAAAGTCCCATCAAAAGCCCACGGCATTGTTTTACCGTTACCGGTCTTTTAGCGATTTTCTGGTAAATATATTCTGTAGCAACAGAAGACCCGCAGGATACCAGAATCAGAAGTCCTGCATGAAGTCCAAAGCGAAAAACTCCATGGATCCCGGCCGGAAACAAAGCCAGAATCACACACAGTATGATATGTTCTGTCGTCATAAAGCTCCTCTGAAAAGGCGCCGTCATTCCTTTTGTTAACAGTTCCATGAACTCCTCCTACTCCTCTTCCCGAATATTATGTTTCATCTGTCTGATGATCTGGGTAAGATTTCTTGATGCCGGACAAATGTAGCTGCAGGAGCCGCATTCACAGCATTCCATTCCACCTAAGCTTACAAACATCTCTTTTCGATCTTCTAAAGCCGCTTTCACCAGTCTTGTGGGAAGAAGCTGTTCATTACATACATCCACACAGTAACCGCATCCGATACATTCCGGCAGCTCCTGGGGATGAGGATATTCGTTCTTTAAAGCAAGCAATGCAGAAAGTTCTTTCGTCACCGGATATTCCAGATTTTTCACATAAGTGCCTCTCATGGAACCGCCTGCGATCAGCTGTTTCGGAGTTTCGCTAAATTCTCCGGTAGCAGCTACAAGGTCTGAAAGCATGGTTCCTACGGATACTTCCATGTTTTTCGGATTTTCGATACATTCCCCCGAAACCGTGATCAGTCTCTTATACATTGGTTTTCCAAAGGTTACTGCATTACAGATGGCATAGACCGTATCAGAGTTCATAACGATACATCTGGCATCTTCTGCTGTTTTATGGGAATTAATCTGTTTTCCCGTGCAGGCATAGATCAGCATACGTTCAGCATCCTGAGGGTATTTGCACTTCATGGGAATGATCTTCATATTTCTGGAATCAGCCAGGATCTTTTGCAGGGAAGTAATCGCCTCCTGTTGTCCATTCTCCACGGCTAAAATGCCCTTGGCATTGGGAAACATTTTCAGTATGATCCGAAGTCCCTCCACGATCCATTCCGGACGTTCTACACAACAGCGGTATCTGGACGTAAGATATGGTTCACTCTCTACACAATTTACAATAATATGACGGATTTTGTTAGGCTCCTTCACATCCAGCTTCTGCCAGAAAGGCTCTCCACTTCCATTGGAATCTACCACACCGGCACTCATGATTCTGGTAAGAATCTGCCTGTTATCCAGATCATCAGCCTCCACAAAATCGCCAAAATCTATTTCCTTATAATTTTCGTCATTTTCAATCACAATGCAGGGAATCGTTTCACCGGAAATCATTTCCCTCTCCACAATTTCTTTCACAAAACCGGATACAGAGCAATGAACCCTAGACATGGACTCATCCTCTGCTCTCGCAAGCAGCTGTCCTGCGAGTACATATTCTCCCGGAATCACAAGTGGTTTTTCCTGATGGTTTAACGGAAACAGTAAAGTTTTTCCGGGTAAAACTTCCTCAATGGCCAGATTTTTCGTTCTGTCTTTATTCTCGCGCAGCTTGATTCCGCCGCGAAAGGTAAAATGTGCCATGTTACGTTACATCCTTTCTATGTATCTGTTCAGTACCTTTCAGATACTTTTCTATACATTATGAAAAAATAAGGGCATACAAACGTATGCCCCGCATTTTCTGATAAGTAAATTTTATTCTACTTCTGCTGCAACTGCATCAATATCTACGTCAGCTACATCTGCATCATCCTCTGCAGCCGGTTCTGCTGCCGGAGCTAATGCTTTGATACTTAAGCTGATCTTCTTGTCTTCTTCGTTGAAATCAACAACTTTCGCTGTGATCACATCACCGATAGCTAAAACATCTGATGGTTTCTCAACATGATCCTTGGAAATCTGAGAAACATGAAGAAGTGCATCTACACCCGGAGCCAATTCTACAAATGCTCCGAAGTCTGTCATACGGGCAACCTTTCCTTCTACTACATTGCCAACTGCATATTTCACATCTGCATCTTTCCATGGATTTTCGTCATCGAATTTCATAGAAAGTGCGATTTTTGTTCCGTTGATGTCTTTGATGTAAGCTTTCACTACATCGCCAACTTTAAATACTTTTTTCGGGCTTTCGATTCTTCCCCAGGACATTTCAGAAATGTGAAGGAGTCCGTCTGCTCCGCCTAAGTCGATGAATGCACCGAGATCTGTAACATTCTTTACAGTACCTTCTACAACATCACCAACTGCAATTCTTTCAAATAATGCTTTCTGTGCTTCCGCTTTTTTAGCAACCAGAAGCTGCTTTCTGTCACCGATGATACGTCTTCTCTTAGGATTGAATTCGCTGATTACAAATTCGATTTCCTGATCTGCATATTTTGTCAGATCCTTTTCATAAGTATCAGAAACAAGGCTTGCAGGAATGAATACTCTGGATTCATCCACAACAACACTTAAGCCGCCTGCTAATACTTCTGCTACTTTTGCTTTTAATACTTCTTTGTTTTCGAAAGCTTCTTCTAATCTCTTGCTTCCTTTTTCTGCTGCAAGTCTCTTATAGGTTAAGAGAACCTGTCCTTCGCCATCGTTAACTTTCAGAACTTTCACTTCCATTGTGTCGCCAACGTTGATCAATGTTCTTAAGTCAACATTTGCAGTGTTTGTGTATTCGTTTCTTGTAAGAATACCGTCAGACTTGTAACCAATATTTAAAACAGCTTCGTCTTCTTTTACGCTGATAACTGTTCCGTCGACAACCTCTCCTGTTCTAATAGTTTTCAATGAATCTTCCAACATCTGTTCAAAACTTAATTCTGACATGTTTTTGAACCTCCTCAATAATATTGTTTGGGGTGGAAGCCCCTGCGGTAATACCTACGGTTTTCGCACCTTTCAGGCTCTCGATATCAAGATCTTCCAGTGTTTGAATATAGCAGGTATTTTCACATTCTTTTTTACAAATCTCGAATAACTTCTGCGTATTAGAACTATGACTACCGCCGATCACAATCATACTGTCAACTGAACCGGCAATAATTTTGGCTTCGGTCTGGCGTTCCTCAGTCGCATTGCAAATCGTATTTATACTCTCTACATCATACCCTTTTTTTGAAATAATTTCAACTAAATCTTGAAATTTGTTGTAATTAAATGTCGTTTGGGAAACAATACATAGTTGTTCACCTTTCATGGCAGCAAAGTCATTGGCTTCCTTTGCAGTTTCAATGACGGTAGCCATACCCCGGACCCATCCTTTGATGCCTTCTACTTCCGGATGTTTGTCATTTCCGATAATAATGATATGCTTTCCTGCCGCACTCTCACGTTCCACGATCCGATGAATCTTTTTTACAAAGGGACAGGTTGCATCCACCACGTGGAGTTCACACTGTTCCATCAGATCATAGACAGACTTTCCGACCCCATGGGATCGGACGATCACTGTTGTTCCCGGTTTCAACGTTTTTAATTCTTCTGTGGAATTTACCACAAATACCCCGTTCTTTTCCAGGTCACTTACCACCTGTTCATTATGGATGATGGGACCGAATGTATAAATGCACTCCTTATTTTTTTCTGCTTCTTTATACACTGTATCCACAGCTCTTTTAACGCCGAAACAAAATCCGGCAGTTTTTGCAAGTTTTACTTCTATACTCATTTACAAAATCACCCTTTAATTCATCAGATTTAAAATCGTCTGAACATTTTCCTCAATGGTCATATCAGAAGAATCAATGAGAATCGCATCCTCTGCCTGACGAAGTGGGGAAATATCACGGTTCATATCTCTGTAATCGCGTTCTTCAATGTCTTTTTTTATGGTGTCCCAGTCTGCTTCCTGCCCTTTTTCGATCAGCTCCTTATAACGCCTGTTTGCACGTACCACGGAACTGGCTGTCAGATACACCTTCACATCTGCATTGGGAAGAACACAGGTACCAATGTCCCTGCCGTCCATGACTACATTGGAGGTTGCGGCAAGCTTCTGCTGCAATTCTACCAGCTTTCTTCTGACATCTGCATTTGTCGAACTTACAGAAGCCATATTTCCCACCTCTTCGGTTCTTAAATATGGTGTTACGTTTTCTCCGTTTAAGAGAACCTGCTGCTCTCCGTTCACATATTCAATCGTGACATCTGCACCGTCAACTGCTGCACTGATCTTATCACTTTCTTCCGGGCGGATGCCTTTTTTGAGGAAATAAAGTGCCATGGCACGGTACATTGCTCCTGTATCTACATAAATAAATCCTTTTTCCTTTGCCACCATTTTTGCAATGGTGCTTTTGCCTGCACCTGCAGGTCCGTCAATTGCTACATTAAATGCCATATCTATTCTCCTTTTTATTGTAATTACACACTGATTCCTGCAAGATAGGCTGTTGACCAGGCAATCTGCAGGTTAAAGCCTCCGGTTTTGGCATCAAGGTCAAGGACTTCTCCGACAAAATAAATGCCCGGATGGTTTTTACATTCCATGGTAGATGGATTGATCTCTTTTACGGAAACTCCGCCACGGGTGATGATAGCCTCATTCCAGCCCCGAAGAGAGGTGATGGTCAGTTCAAAACCTTTGATCAGGTTGATGAAAGCCTCCCGCTCCACTCTGGAAATTTCGTTAACCTTCTTTTCCGGTTCGATGCCGCTTAAATCAATCATAACCGGAATAAGCTTTGCAGGAAATAAGCCGCCCAAAACATTTTTAAACTGCTTGTTTTTACCTTCTTCAAATTCTCTTAAAAGTCTGGCATCCAGCTGCTCCTTCGTCAAAGCAGGCTTCAGATCGATGACCAGACGAAGAGGCCCCTTCTTAATTTGTTTGGAAACAAAAGAACTTCCGGTTAGGATCAGGGGACCGCTGACACCAAAATGGGTAAAAAGCATTTCCCCAAAGTCTTTATAAAGCTCCTTTTTCCCATCATAAATTGCCGCAGTCACATTTTTCAAAGACAACCCCTGCAGCATTTTGGGGATTTCCCCCTCAATATTAAAGGGAACAAGCCCCGGAGTCAGCTCTGTCACTTTTAGTCCCAGATCTTTTGCAAAACGGTAACCATCGCCGGTAGATCCGGTAGATTGGTAGGACATGCCCCCTGTGGCTACGATGATGGAATCAAAACCTGTCAGCTCCTCCAAAGACTTCACCTCATGATGAAGATGGATCTTCACTCCCGCTTTTTTCATGGCACGTTCCAATGTTGTGATAATATCTGACGAATGATCTGACAGCGGAAACACTCTGTCTCCCCTCTCCACCTTCAGACGACACCCTTCCTTTTCAAAGAAATCCATCACCATTTCATTGGTACATCCATAAAAGGCACTATACAAAAACTTGGGATTGGCACGAACATTAGAAAGCAGGCCTTCTATATCTGCCGCATTTGTCACATTGCAGCGTCCTTTCCCTGTAATAAAAAGCTTCTTCCCAAGCTTCTCATTTTTTTCAAAGACATGAACTTCATTTCCATTTCCCGCCGCAAAAATCGAGGCAAACATCCCGGCGGCTCCGCCACCTACCACTGCAACCTTACTCATCTATATAAACTCCTTTTTTCTGACATGATGAAAGAAAATTTGCCTGATTTATAATAACACAAAACAGATGTTCAAAACAACCCTCCGTATATCACAAAAAGTTTATGTTACAAAAAATTACCGGAAGGCTTTTTATGCCTCCCGGTAATTTTTTCGGATTTTAATCTGACTTTAAGTATTCTTCCAGGGTGATTTTATTTTCCATAATATACTTCGCAGCATCTTCACCTACATAACGAAAATGCCAGGATTCATATTCCACACCTGTAACAGACATTTTATCCTTTGGATATCGCAGAATAAATCCGTACTCCGCACAATGCTCAGCCAGCCACTTCGCCTCTTTTGTGTTTTCCTGTGAGTAGTCGAGACTTTGATGTCCCTTTCCAACAATATCCACTGCTAATCCTGTATGATGCTCACTGGTACCGGGGAGTGCCTGTCTTTGCCTTGTTTCGAAAAATGCCGTCGTATAGTCAATTCCTTTTTTTAATTTGAGATTGATACACTCTTCAAACAATGACGCCTGCTTTTCTATGGTTCGATAACCGGAGCAAACAATCGGATTCATTCCTTGTGCCCGCATCGCTTCGAGCATTTTTTCCAGCGGAGCTTTTATCCTTTGATCTACCTTTTCTCCCCCCGCAATCGTTACAAGCTCCACCTGAAAATCGCTTTCTATAGAATTTTCTCCATTCACAAGCACAAGCTTCCACGACTCATTTTGAACTGAAGAATTCAACTTCAGTTCAGTTTCCTCTATAATGACTACATCGCCTAAATTTTCCAGGTGCGCGAGCTTTTCCTGCAGCAGTTCTATTTCATCATATGATTTTTGCATTTCTTCTGAGATACGATGATTAACCACATACAATCGGATACTTAGCACCATTGCCAGAATAATCACCAGAAAATTCACCGATAAAATCAAATGTTTATAAAACAGAACACTTCCGATATACTTTTTCTCATTCATTGATGATATGCACCTTACCACTTATATGAGCCCCAACAGCTACAGAAAAGACTTTCGCCTCAATATCTCCTTCCACACAAGCATTGTTTTTTAATTCCACCAATTCTGAGGATTTAATCTGACCTTTAATCTTTCCGTTAGAATACACATTTTTTGCGGTAAGATTTCCATTTAATACAGAAGATTCCTCCATGGTGATGTTTTCCCCTACAATGACTTCTCCCTCAAGAGTTCCCTGTATCATCTTCAGATTCGTAACTGTCACATTACCATGAATCGTTCCGGAAAGTTCAATATTTCCTTCACAGGAAACATCTCCGTCAACTTGTCCGGCGATTTTAAGATCCGATACAGCTGAAATATTTCCGGAAATTACGATATCTTTCGGAATATATGCCATTCTGCCTTCTGAAACAGTCTCTTTTGGCATCGTAAATCCTCTGTTTTCCACAACCGGTTCTTTAGGAATTGAGGAATTATTATTTTGTTCCTGTCGCGGTGTACCAAGCAATTCATTCACTGCTTTCTTAAAATTGCTTTCAGATTTTTTAAAATCATTTTCCTGTTTTTTTGCCTTTTTCAAATCATTATCAACTTTTGTACTCATTTTCTGACCTCGCTATAGACATGATGCCTTTTTACAAAATATGCCATTTATCGACATTAGTATAGCAAAAAAAACATTTGAAACCTTATTTCTAACGAAATCGTTAAAAACACTTTTTTCGTTGATAAATGCTCTATTATAAAATATAATAAAAAAAAAGTGAGGAAATTATGTTCTATATACTAATGATCGATGATGAGCCTAAACAGCTGCAAGCTCATCAGTTCTTTTTAAAAACCCATGACTGCCTGACCGATCTTGCATCCAATGCAACCGAGGCTTTAGATCTGCTGTCAAAAAACTTCTATGATTTGATCCTGTTAGATGCAAAGATGCCCTGTACAGACGGATATTCCCTGTGCTCCAAAATCAAATCTCTCACAAAAACACCGATTATCTTTTTAAGCAACTATTCGCAGGAACAAGATCAGCTATTAGGTTTTTATCATGGCGGTTCCGATTACATTTCCAAAGACACCTCCCTGGAGCTGTTTTGGGCAAGAGTATCCGTATACCTGACGGCAAAAGATTCTCTGGATTCCATACTACAGTTTCCGCCATTGGTTCTTGACCGTAAACGTCAGAGAGCTTTTATTGACCATACAGACCTTTTGCTTACCCAGACAGAATTTCTGCTTCTGGCATGTTTAGCTTCCGTTCCGAGAAAAATATGGTCTGTACAGTCACTTTACCATGAAATTTGGGGAGACCAGGGAGAAACAAATCCCATTCTCGTGCAGGTACATATTTCCAGAATGAGGAATAAATTAGAAAAAGCCTTTCCCAAACACGATTTCATTGAAACCGCATGGGGAAAAGGCTATCTCTTTGTACCTATCGATGAAATATGCGAATAAGATGTTTAAATAACTGAACGGCAATCCTTTTTTTGACGATTACGGATGTTAAGACGCCAACCGACAAAACACCACTGACTGCCACTGCTGCCCTGGCGATCGTTTTCTGATGATCCGATTCATCCTCCGGCTTTGCTTCAGGCTCTGTTGTCGGCAGTGCGACTGTGTCTGTTTCAGTTTGTACTTCCGATGGATGATTTTGAAATATGTCCGATACTGTCTGCGTTGTGGATTCAAAGTGCTGCTGTAATGTTTGTTCCGGCACAGGTACTCGTTCTGACTCGGATGTTTGTACCGGCGCAGGTACTTGTTCCGGTTCGGATATTTGCTCCGGTGCAGGTATTTGCTCCGGTTTAGATGTTTGTTCCGGCGCAGGTATTCGTTCCGGTTCAGATGTATCTTCCGGTTGTTGTTCTGTTCCCGGGCGGATACCTTCACTGCTTCCGCTGTTATCAGTACCTACATTTCCCTTATTTCCGCCGGAACCTTGATTATCATCAGAGGAATCTTCGGGAGGTACATATTCATAATTCAATGGCCAGTTGGCAGCTTCTGTTACAGTGTAGGAATGATCCCCATCGTTTACGGCATTTCCCAACGGACCGCCATATATTTTAAGACGGACCAAAAAACCGCCGTTGCCTTCCTCACTGAGTCTGACTGTTTGTTCGTGATTCAGAATGGATGCAGAATATCCCTGTAATTTCGGAATTGCATCGATCGGATATTTTTCAAAATCCACATCCGATTCATGCTGCCAGTTTGTTCCGCCGTCGGTAGAAACCTCAACTTCGATTTTAGATGCATTGGTGGGCTTATAATCAATTTCAACTGCAACAGCTTCAGAAGATTCACTTCCATCAGGCTTCAGGGAAATTGATGGAATATAACCGGGATATACTAAATTTATAATACAGTTCATCCATGAATAGGGAAAGTCCATGCTGGAAATCTCCGGAAACGACTGATTGGCAACATCCAATTGATACCACCGGTCTTTATAAAAAAACTGTAATATGTCCGTTTCATCAGATGGTTTATCAATACTTTCGACCTGATATACCATTTTTTCATTATCGCTAACAGACGGGCAATCTTCCCAGGAAACAGGATAAGCATATTCCTCAAGCCATACGGTGTTATTACTGTTATTCACGCTGAATCCCAGTATGACCGGAATTTTTGATGGCAATTCAACAGGCTCTCCCCTGGTTCCTGTCATTTGCATTTGTACTGATCTATTCCTTCCGGCGACATGATATACTTTTTGAGGATATTTTACAAAGACCATTTTATTCCCATTCGCTTCAGAATTCGGTTCATCATATACAGTGTCCGGATTTGCTGATGGACGCTGCCAGCATCCATAAACCGTTTTGGTTTCTATAACAGTCTTTTCATCCGTATCAGAATCAAAAATGCATTTGGAAAGCACCATGGAAATATGAATGGTGTTAATTTCACCGTGAGAGTATCGGGTAAGTATGGATTCCCTAGGCATTAAACATACCCGGCTTAACCCTGAGCCCCTGTTCGACCAGTCACTATCCTCAATGGCCGTCTTGTCAGTCTCATTTTCATCATCTGTCCATGCATAGATTTCTTCAGCGATAATTTTTTCATTTTTTTCATTATCAAGCTGAAATAACTCGGCTGATATTTCTGCCATTAAGAAGGGATCGCTACCTTGCGTGGTATTATATTTCAGAAATACTTTCAACGGAAAAGGTTCTTCCCCTATTTCCGCAGCAAAGACGGGACTGCCAAATACAAGTATCATGAGCAAGACAGGCAAAACATAGAAATAACTGCGTTTCATAATTTTTTATCTCCAATCAGGAAAGGATATTCGATATGCAAAAACTTTTTAGAAAGAAGAATCTCCCATTTTTATTAATTCCGCTTATCTTTCTCTTTCTTAGCGTAATGTTTTTTTATGATAATAAATATAGCATAAAGGCACCGATGCCACAAGACAATCTTCTGACTCTCACAGAGGAGCAGCTTCAGTCTGCCCCCATATTCCTGATTGATGAATGGCTGATTTCCGATGGGATCAATGTGCCCGGAAGCAGCGCACCATCTATGCGTACATGGATTGGAGAATACTCCAATTATCGTCGAAAAAATGCTTCGGATCGCAGTCCCTATGGAAGCTGTACCTATCAACTCCAAATATCCTATGAAGGAGAAAATACCATTGCAGGATTATATTTTCCTGATCTGTGTGACGAATATCTTTTATGGTGGGATGGCACCCTGATAGCCCGGGGAAATGCGAGGGTTCATAAAAATATATTATTAGAACAGGGGACTCACACCATCACCCTTTCCATCACTTCGGATGCCGGATATTATTCCGGAATGTACTTTCCCGGAGCCATTGGTTCCGATACCGTGATTTCCAAAATGATCGGCATTCAAAGTGCTGTTTATGGCATCTCACTGTTGATTCCCAGCCTGTTGGCGGTCTTTTGCTTTAGTTTGTGGTTCCGGACAAACACCCCTGTGAAGCTTCATCTGGCATTGTTTTGTATCAGCTTTGCAGCTTCCATCTCCTATTATTTTTTGCAGATTCTGGATATGCCGCTTGTAAAACACCGGTTTTTTATCTCTGATCTGGCAACTTATTCCATGTTTTACTTTGCCATGATCCTTTTGGCGGAAGCATCCGGTTTAAAATCGAAAATCTATAAAACCTTTTTACTGTGTATCTCCATAGGTTTTCCATTGATGGAATTATTTTTCTATCAAATTGCCACCGTCTGGTATCAGGCAATCTACTATCACGGACTATGTCAAAATATCTACCGATGTCTTCTGTTTATCTGTTTGTGTTCCGGTATATTGTCAGCATTCAGAGAAAAATCAATACAGTCAAGACTGGTTCTTGTATGTGATGTCACTTTAGGAATTGGTATTCTTTCGAATCTTTTGTTAACAAATCAATTCGAGCCGGCCTATACCCTTTGGCAATTTGAATGGTGTTCACTTGTTCTTGTGTTCCTGTTCGCTTTTCTGATGGAAGAACAAAATCGACAGATCATTTTGGATAATGAGCGATATCATAAACATTTAGAAGAACTGGTAGAGGAGCGGACTGCCCAGCTATCATGTCTTTTAGAAGAGCGACGGGCCTTCTTTTCCGATGTCGCACATGACCTGAAAGCACCTCTGTCTTCCATGAAAGCATTCATTCATGTGATTCGCCTTCATAATGTAGGGGTAGACAATGAATTGGAAAACTATCTTACCCAGGTAGAGCATTGGCAGGATGAAATGTCCTGGCGGCTGGGTACCTTAAACGAAATTAATTCTGTAGACAAATTAACAAGTACTCCGGAGCCTATTGCACTGGATGAATTTTTACAGGAGCTTTACCATCTGCATAATCCGGAGGCCGCTGTCATGGGAATCCATTTTCTCATAACCCCTGTTCCCCATTCCCTTAGCATTTGGGGACAGAGAAAAAAGCTCTTTCTGGTTTTCGAAAATTTATTTTATAATTCCCTGCGTTTTACACCGGAGGGTGGAAAAATCATGATCGAGGCTGAGGAAAAGGACTCTCTGATACAGATCAGGTTTTCCGATAATGGAAGCGGTATTCTCCCGGAAGATCTGCCACATATTTTTGAACGATTTTATATGGGTGAGACCGGAAAACAGACAGGCGGCAGCGGTCTTGGACTTTATATTGTAAAAATGATTCTTGATGAGATGGGTGCCCGGATTTCCGTGGAATCTTCTGCTTTGACAGGAACAAGTTTTTTCATAACATTTCATAAATACAGCACAAATTAAAAGGACATCCGAGGATGTCCTTTTACATGCTTTTCATCTGTTATACCGGATATGCTCCGTTTTCTGTATCAGCTACTTTTGCGTCCACTTTTGTTTTCTGTGCTTCTCTGTATTTAAAGAATTCAACAGCAACCTGTGGGAATAAAGCGTAGGATAATACGTCTTCATCCTGTTCCTTCCACTGAGCCATTTCAGCTTCGATCTTTTCAAGCTCGTTAGGAATTAAGTCAGCCGGACGACAGGTAATCGGTTCTTCACCTTCTGCAAGAGCAAGCTTCTGAACTTCCGGATTGAAAGGTTTTACAGTCTGGCCGTATTCACCACGCAGAACTGCCTTTGTTTCCTTTGTCATCATCTTGTATCTTTCACCCATCAGTACGTTAAATACAGCCTGTGTACCAACGATCTGTGATGAAGGTGTTACCAGTGGCGGTTCACCAAGGTCTTTACGAACACGCGGGATTTCTTCTAATACTTCATAGTATTTATCTTCAGCGTGCTGTTCCTTTAACTGGGATACCATGTTGGATAACATACCACCCGGTACCTGGTATAATAAAGTCTTAATGTTTACGCCCATAACCTTTGGATTTAAGAGGCCGTTTGCAAGACATTCTTCCTGGTATGGTCTGAAGTAATCAGCAATTTCCGCAAGAAGGTTCTGGTCGAGACCTGTATCAAATTCTGTACCTTTGAAGGTTTCTACCATAACTTCTGTTGCAGGCTGAGAAGTACCCATAGCCAGTGGAGACATTGCTGTGTCGATGATGTCACAGCCTGCTTCTACTGCTTTTAAGTAGGTCATTCCGCCTACACCGGAAGTGTAGTGTGTATGAAGCTCGATTGGAAGGCTTGTACCTTCTTTTAAAGCCTGAACAAGCTCTGTAGCTTTGTATGGAACCAAAAGACCAGCCATATCCTTGATACATAAGGAATCAGCACCCATGTCTTCTACTTTTTTTGCCATATCCTTCCAGTAATCCAGTGTATAAGCATCACCTAAGGTATAGGAAAGAGCGATCTGTGCATGTCCGCCTTCTTTGTTTGTTGCTTTTACAGCAGTTTCCAGGTTACGAATATCATTTAAACAGTCAAAAATACGGATGATATCAATACCGTTTGCAATAGATTTCTGTACGAAATATTCTACCACATCATCTGCATAGTGACGGTATCCGAGAATGTTCTGTCCTCTGAATAACATCTGTAATTTTGTATTTTTGAATCCGTCTCTTAATTTACGAAGTCTTTCCCATGGATCTTCTTTTAAGAAACGAAGGGAAGCATCGAAAGTAGCTCCACCCCAGCACTCTACTGCATGGTAGCCAACTTTATCCATTTTATCAACGATTGGAAGCATTTCTTCCGTTGGCATTCTTGTTGCGATCAGAGACTGATGAGCATCACGTAAGATTGTTTCGGTAATCTTTACCGGTCTTTTTACATCTGCCATTTTATTTTCCTCCTAATATTGTAAAAACGATGTGATTCCTTAGAATACACCGAAAATTGCCATAAATGCACCGGCTGCTACTGCAGTACCGATAACGCCGGCTACGTTAGGTCCCATAGCATGCATGAGCAGGAAGTTTGTAGGATCTGCTTCTGCACCAACCTTCTGGGATACACGGGCTGCCATTGGCACGGCAGATACACCTGCGGAACCAATGAGCGGGTTTACTGCACCCTTGGTAAGCTTACACATTAATTTACCGAACAGGACTCCGGCTGCTGTACCAAAGCAGAATGCAACCAGACCTAATACAACGATTTTAATCGTATCCCAGTTTAAAAATGCTTCTGCACTTGTAGTAGCGCCTACAGAAGTACCAAGTAAGATAACTACGATGTACATTAATGCATTGGATGCTGTTTCTGTCAGCTGACGAACAACTCCTGATTCTCTGAATAAGTTACCAAGCATCAGCATACCAACCAATGGAGCTGTTGTCGGAAGAATCAGACATACGATAATGGTAACGATTACCGGGAATAAGATCTTTTCAAGCTTGGATACAGGACGAAGCTGTTCCATTTTGATCTTTCTTTCTTCCTCAGTTGTTAAAAGCTTCATAATTGGCGGCTGGATGATCGGTACCAGTGACATATAGGAGTAAGCTGCTACAGCGATTGGTCCCATGATGGCTGTCTGTCCTAATTTACCTGCAAGGAAGATAGAGGTAGGACCGTCTGCACCACCGATGATGGAGATAGCTGCTGCTGCCTTATCACTGAATCCAAGTGCCATAGCACCAAGATAAGCTGCGAAAATACCAAACTGTGCTGCTGCACCGAGCAAGAAGCTCTTCGGATTGGCAATCAATGGACCAAAGTCTGTCATCGCACCTACTCCAAGGAAGATCAAAGAAGGTAAGATCGCCCATTCGTCCAGTAAGAAAAAGAAATGTAATAATCCGCCCGGCTGCATAATATCCGGATAGATATTTACAAGGAGCATACCGAAAGAAATCGGAACCAGAAGTAATGGTTCATATTCTTTTGCGATAGCTAAATAAAGGAACACACACGCAACTGCGATCATGATGTAGTTACCTACAGTCAGATTAAAGAATGCAGTCTGATGAATGAGGTTCCCCATTGTATCAACAACGTAACTCATGTTTTAACCTCCTGTTTTAATTCATCAATCCATTCATGAATTAGTTCATGGTAGCTAAAACATCACCGTTTTCGATTGCGTCACCAACTGCTACGTTGATGCTTGCAACTGTACCATCCTGTGGAGCTACAACCGGGATTTCCATTTTCATTGCTTCAAGAATGATGATTGGATCTCCGGATTTTACTGCTGTACCTGCTGCTGCTTCGATCTTGAATACTTTTCCAGGTACGGAAGCTTTTACTTCTACAGAACCTGCGCCTGCTGCCGGTGCTGCCGGAGCTGCTGCCGGTGCTGCCTTTGGTGCTGCTTTTGGAGCTGCTGCTCTTACAGGAGCGCTGCCTGCACCGCCCTCTTCTACTGTTACGTCATATACTGTACCATTTACTGTAATTGTATAATTTTTCATGCTGTTTTCCTCCTGATTTACTTATGCTTTCTTCCATTTGTTTGTTGTAGAACGTTTGATAGAGCGTACTACAAATCCATCGGAAGAGCTTCCTGTATAAGCAGCGATGGCTGCTGAGATAACTGCTACCAGTTCCAGATCATCCACCAGTTCTTCTGGTTCTGCCGCAACCGGTGCCGGAGCTGCTGTCTTTGGTGCTGCTGCCGGAGCTTCTTTTTTCTTATTCTTGCCTTCTACCAGACCTGTTAACTTCGGAAGCAGTGCAATGACGAAGCTGATGAATATCAGTACAACAAATACGGTACCCATACCGATCACTGTATTGAGTGCTGCCTTCTGTAAGATTTCTCCCACACTGTAAACCGGGTCTAATGCTGTGGATGTTACCACACCATCTTTGTCAAATACAAGAAGCAGAGTCGCTTCATGATCTGCAAATTCCAGTGTCTGAGTCATGGTAGATTCTTCTTTTCCTAACTCAAGGTCATATTCACCTGTAGAAATATATTCTCCAAGGTCTTCTGTGGAGGACATATAAACAGATAATACATTCTGGAAAGCTGCTGCTTCACAGGGAATCTGGGAAGCATCCAGCATGTCCTGAAGATCTTCTGTGTCCATATCTACATAATACTGCATCTGTTCTGTTTCCATCATTGTCATGTTTGCAACGAAGAATTCAGATACGCTTTCAGCGTAAGCAGCATCAATTGCAGATTCGGTCTCTTTATTTGTTGAACCACAGGCTGTCAGACCAAGAACAAGCATTGCCATTAAAAGGAATGATGCTAATTTTTTCATGTTCTTTTTCATCCTGTTCACCTCTCTTACATTAAACTGTACCGTGTTTTTTAGCCGGACGGTCATCTCTTTTGGTGAACAGCATTTCGAATGCTCCGATTACATATTTTCTTGTATCGCAGGCTTCGATAATGGTGTCGACATATCCTCTTCTTGCTGCAGAAACAACATTGTTCTGAAGAGCTGCATATTCTGCTGCTTTTTCTTTAATTGTTGCTGCATCTGTATCACCATACATTACTTTTGCTGCCAGGTTTGCATCCATCATACCGATTTCAGCCTTTGGCCATGCATAAACCATATCAGCTCCCATTGCTTTGGAGTTCATCACATTGTAAGCATTACCGAATGCTTTTCCAACAATGACATTTACCTTCGGAACGGTTGCATTGCCAAATGCATAGGCAAGTTTTGCTGCTGCAGCTGCAATGTTTCTTTCAGAGCACATAGTTGCTTTGAATCCGTTTACATTTGTTAATGTAAGAACCGGAATGTTGAATGCGTCACAGAAGTTTACGAATTCTGCTGCTTTTGTACATCCTCTTGCAGTTAATTCTGCCGGGAATTCTTCTGCTTTGTTTCCTTCTTCATCAAAAAGAACGGTTCTGTTTGCTACTGCACCAACAGTAGTTCCGTTTAATCTGATAAATCCTGTTACCATTTCTTTTGCGTAATCTTTCTTTGTTTCGAAGAATACTGCATTGTCAGAAATGTTGGATAAAACGATTGCCGGGTCTGCGGCTGCGTTTTCCAGATCTGCACATACTCTGTTTAAATCGTCTGTACATTCTTCAAAGGACATATCATCTTCGTTATTTGCCGGAAGTAAGCATACGAGTTCACGGATCTGTTCCATGATCTGTGCTTCCTTAGCAACTACGTCAACAATACCAACTTCTTCCATCTGGAATCTGGCAGATGCTGTATCACATTTGGAAACTTCGTTGCCTGCAATCGCATTTGGAGAGTTTACAAATAATTTCGCTTTTGTTTCTTCCATGAAAGTAAAGTCTGTTAATGTTGGGATCATTGCAAGACCGCCGCCGCAGTTTCCGAAGATTGCTGTGATCTGTGGAACTACACCTGAAGCGTTTGTCTGTTTCATATAGATTTCACCGAAAGCATTCAATGCATCTGTTGCTTCCTGAAGTCTTAAACCTGCACTGTCAATGAGACCGATCACCGGTGCTCCTGTCTTCAATGCCAGGTCATAAAGATTTGCAATTTTTTTGGCATGCATTTCGCCTACAGAACCGTTTAATACGCCTGCATCCTGGCTGTAAACATACACAAGATTGCCATCAATCACTCCATATCCGGTTACACAACCGTCTGCCGGAGTTTCTTTTGTCTGCATGTTAAAATCTGTGCTTCTGGCTGTTACCATTCCGCCGATTTCAACAAAACTGTTCTCGTCAAGTAAAGAAGCGATTCTTTTACCTGCCAAGCTCTGTGCTGTGTTCATCATTTTTACTCCTCCATTTTTATGTATTGATTAAAAAATAATACCAATTTCTGCCGTCTATCATCATATCAAAATACAAATTTAAAAGCAAGTCTTTTGTTATTTTTCTATCCTGCCCCTGCCCTAAAAAATGTTTTTGACCCACCGTCTGATTTTCAGCCAAAGCGTGGCTTTCTGCGTCTCCTCCATGGTGAAAATCTGGAACTGCTCGATCACTTTGCCGTGAAGCTCATAGGTAATGTTCCCAATCACTGTATGTTTCTCCACAGGAGCCTTGATCTGTTTTGCGTAGCTGACCCTACATTTTACTGTTTCCCCTTTGCCCAAAAGATATGTAAACTCTCCTGCGTCTGTACCGATGGCGATGGTTTCTTTTTCTCCATCAATCACGGGAATATCCGGAAAGTCCCAGTCTGATTTTCCAAGCTTTTGGTAGGAATAATTGTCAAAACCGTAATTATATAGCTTCACCGCATCCTTCCATTTATAGCTTTTATGGGGATACCATCCGGCTCCCAAAAGAGAAATGATCATAAGCTTTCCATCCCTTTTGGCTGCCCCCACATAGCAGTAGCCTGCTTTTCCGGTAAAGCCGGTCTTTCCTGACACCGCACCCGGATAGGAACTTAACAACGCATTATGATTGCTGCAGAAAACATTTCGTTTGCCGGTAATTTCCGAGAAGGAATAACTTGCTGTACCGGTAATTTCCAGAAATTCATCTGCCTTGGAGGAAAGTGCCACGCAATACCGCATGATCAACGCCAGATCCTTAGGACTTGTACAGTGTTCTCCTCCTTCATTGGTGTCGTCCAGTCCGTTGGGTGTGACAAAGTTGGTATGGGTACAGCCGATGGCTTCCGCTTTTTTGTTCATGAGAGCTGCAAATTTTTCCACACTGCCGCTGATTCCTTCCGCTACCGCCACCGCACTGTCATTGTGGGATTCCAGCATCAGGGAATACAAAAGATCCTTCAAATAATACTGTTCTCCTGCCCTGGCGTTCATCTGCACGTCAGGCATAGCAGCAGCTGTATCCGAGAATGTAACGATCTGTCCCGGAGTCCCATATTCCAATGCAAGAATACATGTCATGATCTTGGTGGTACTTGCCATGGCCAGGGGAGCATCCTCATTTTTACCATACAGCACTCTGCCGGAGTCCCCATCCATCAGCACTGCTCCTGTAGAATACAGATTTTCCGGTGTTTTGGCCGCCTGCAAGGGCAAATAAAAAACAGGACACTGCACAACACTGATGATCAGCATTGCGGCTATGACCTGTTTACTTCTTTTTACCGGCTGTCCGTTCGCTTTTCTATGTCTGAAAAGCTTTGGAACAGCTGCCAGATTCTTTAATATGTTCAACATGAAATTCCTCATAGACTTTTTATAAATCTATGAGGAATTCTCTTTTAATATGTGTCCATCTGTAACTGTTCGAAGGCCATGATTGCCAGACTATAGGTACCTCTTACACACCCAGCCTGATTTGTACCTCCTCCTCTGCTTCCGCTTCAAAATCTGCGATTTCCGTTGCAGAAAGTGATGGAAGGTCTTCTAAAGAGCTGACGCCAAAGTAGCGAAGAAAATCCTCTGTGGTGCCAAAAAGTGCCGGTCTTCCCGGTGCATTTAATCTGCCCACCTCCTGGACAAGTCCGTATTCTACCAGCTTATTTAGTGCATGATCCGAATTTACCCCGCGGATCTTCTCAATCTCTGCTCTTGTAATGGGCTGCTTATAAGCCGCAATCGAAAGAACCTCCAGCTGCACATCGGTCAGTACATATTTTTTCGGCTGCTTCGCAATTTTAATGAGCACATCATAATATTCCGTCTTGGAACAAAGCTGAAAGGAATCTTCCAGTTCAATGATCCTGATTCCCCGATCTTCCGCCTCATATTTATCCATCATATTGCGGATGAGCTTTCTGGTGGTATCTTTATCGTGTTCAATGGCAACGGCAATTTTTTCCACCTCTACCGCCTCTCCCATGGTAAAAAGGATGGCTTCCACCGCTGCTTCTGTTTTTTTTAATTCCATAGTTCCTCCTATGCGTTACTGCTGTTTTCTGTGAAACTGTGCAGAGGTAATGATAATATCTTCAAAAATTCCATCCTGACGGATGACGATCTTTCCTGTTTTCATCAGTTCCAGGATGGCAAGGAAGGTCACCACGACCTGCATCTTGCTTTTCTGTCCCTCCAGCATCTTTTTAAAAGAAAAGGTGCCATGCTCATTGGCATAGCATTCCACATAGTCAATTTTATCCTCTAAAGACACCTCTTCCTTCTCAATCTTGCCAAACTTACTTCTAATAGGGTCCACTTTATCATTCTGCCGCTTCATGATGGAATGAAAAATGTCGTTGAGTTTTTTTAAGGTCAGATCTCCCATCAGCTTCTCTAAATCCACCGGTTCCATATACCCTTCCACTTCTTCGGGAATGGTTGGCTCCTTGTACATGGCTCTGGCCGCATCCTGCATACGGTCCTTCAGCTCATAGGACATATACTTATACATTTTATATTCCAAAAGTTTCTGGACAAGTTCTTCTCTCGGGTCAATTTCTTCCCCTTCCTCATCCACTTCCACAGGCAGCAGCATTTTCGCCTTGATTTCCAACAAAGTAGCTGCCATCACAAGAAATTCACTCATCACATTTAGATCTCTGCGGTCCATGCCACGGACGTACTCCAGATACTGCTCTGTAATCTCCACAATCGGAATATCAAAAATATTAAATTTATTTACATCAATGAGATGAAGCAAAAGATCCAGTGGACCTTCAAAATTTTCTATCTTTACCGGTAAAGCCATAATTTCAATTTCTCTCTTTTATGCCGGTGCCAGATGAATCACTGACAATTCCGGTCTGTTATTAAATCTGATGGGAATGGTATGGGTTCCCAAACCTCTCGATACCACCATTTTGTGGTCACCTTCCTGGTATAGTCCTGCACTGTACCTTGGAAACAGCTTCGCCTGAGGTGTGATCACCCCTCCAAGCAAAGGCAGTCTGATGATGCCTCCATGAAGATGTCCCGACAGGGTAAGATCTGCACCCCACTTTGCATACTGTTTAAAATAAACCGGATTATGAGCCAGCAAAATATGATAGCACTCCTTAGAAGTCTCACATTTTCCAAGTGCTTCCTCCAGCTGCTCCGGCAAAAATTCATATCGGTTAAATTTTTTAAAATATTTTCGTGGGAGGTCATAGCCATAGATACAAAACAGATTTTTTCCGGCCTGGATCTTCGCTTTATCATTTACAAGGACTTTTGCCCCCGCATCTTTGATGGGACCCATGTATTCTTCATAGCGATTTCCATAGATCTCTGTATCATGCAGCATGCGGGATTCGTGATTTCCCAGACCGTAATATACCGGATAGTTTTTGGCAAGCTCCACGACAGTTTTTTGTCCCACCTCGAAAGGTTCCCTGGAATGTCCCACCAGCATATCTCCTGCAATACAGATAAAATCCGGAAAAATATGTTCAATCTCATCCAAAAGAAGCCGATTGTCCGTACCATAGGTGTAGTTGTGAAGATCTGCCAGCATTCCTATGGTCACCGGTGATTTCAGCTTACTGGTACGGATATGATAATGTACTGTTTGAAACATGGCTCTCCTCCGTTCTTTAGAATGCATTCCATTCTACCACATCTTACATCATCCACGCAAGCCACACTCTTTTTACATAATCCGGATATTTTGCCGCTTCGATCGTCTCAGGTGCTACAATGGCCGTCTCCCCCAGCTTTTCGTTGTTATGATAGTAGCTTAAAGAGCCGATCACCTGGCCTTTTTCTACCGGTGCGGTAAGTTCTTTCGGAAGCGTAAGCTTCTTCTCGATAGAAGTCAGACTTTCCCCATTCATCAAAAGGCAGGAAAAATCTTTTTCATACGCCGGAGTAACACTCTCCTCCACCCCTGACTTTACAGGAATACCGGGAAGCTTTTCTCTCTCCCGATCGGTATCTACATAGATCTGATAATTAGCAAATCCGTAGTTTAAAAGCGTCGTGGCATCCCGAAAACGGGACTTGCTGGTCTCACCTTTCATAATGACGGCGATAAGCTCCATCTCCCCTTTTTTGGCTGTTGCAGATACACAAAATCCGGCTTTTCCTGTGGAACCGGTCTTTAATCCGGTACTGTATTCATAATGACGGATCAGCTTATTGGTATTATTCAGGCCAAATTCCGAATCTCCCCTGGCTGTATGATGCACAATGGTGTCCATCCACACCGTGCAGTAATCATGAATTTTCGGATACTTTGTCAAAAGCTCCCGGGACATCAGTGCCACATCATAAGCACTCATAAGATGCCCATCCGCATCCAGCCCGTTGCAGTTTACAAAATGGGTATCCTTCATGCCCAGCTCCTTCGCCTTTTCATTCATCTTTCCCACAAAGGCCTCTTCGCTTCCCGATACATGCTCTGCCATGGCAACGCAGGCGTCATTTCCGCTGGCAATGGCAATGCACTTTAGAAGATCATCTACCGTCTGCTGCTCTCCGGGCTCCAGATAGACCTGGGAACCGCCCATAGAGGCCGCTTTTTCCGAAACCACCACCACATCCTCAAGCTTGATCTTTTGTTCCTCCAATGCCTCAAAAATGAGGAGCATGGTCATAATTTTTGTCACACTGGCAGGTTCTGTGGCTACATGGGATTCTTTTTCATAAAGCACGGTTCCGGTAGACACTTCCATCAAAAGGGCATAAGGTGCTTCGATTCCGATCTCCATGGGTTTCTCCTGCTCTGTGGCAAATGCCTGCAGTGGTAAGATCTCCCACAGGATCATAACAAAACTCAGCAAATAAATGATGTATTTTTTCACAAAAAAACTCCCTTCCAAACCTTATTAAAGTTTAGTAGGAGTTTTTTTTAAATAGAACATATTTTCCGGATTTAGTGTAATAACCAGCCAATCGCCAGACCTAAGATGCAGCCGGCAATGACCTGCAGCGGCGTGTGACCTACAAATTCCTTCAGTTTTTCTTCTGAAAACACCTTCTGAAATTTCTTTTCCAGTGTTTCTTCGTTGTTTAGGTCATCTATGATCTCCTCGATCAGGGAAGTTAATTCATTGATCACCTCTGCCTGTTTGCCCGTTTCCAGACGCACACCCATGGCATCATGCATAACAATGATCGCCAGCATTGCACTGATGGCAAACTCAAAGGAGCCTACACCATAATGAAGGAGCGACATCATTGCCATGGCACTGACCGTAGCGGAATGTCCGCTTGGCATTCCCCCGTCTCCAAACAGTCTTTCCAATACAAATTTTTTATTTAAAACCGTGTAAATAATAGCCTTTAATACCTGTGCAGAAGCCCAGCCTGTCACTCCTGCCAGCAAAACACGATTTTCCAGCAGTTCCCCAAAAAATCCCATGGTACTCTCCAATCAGAAAAGGGACTGAAAATTTTCCAGTCCCTTTTAGCACTTATTAATTGTATTTACGTTTTCTAGCTGCTTCAGATTTTTTCTTACGTCTTACGCTTGGTTTTTCGTAATGTTCTCTTTTACGAATTTCCTGCTGAATACCTGCTTTTGCACAGTTTCTTTTGAATCTGCGTAAAGCGCTATCTAAAGTCTCGTTTTCTTTTACGATTACATTTGACATAGACTCACACCTAACCTCCCTCCAGTTGTGTATTGTGCATAATACAACTGTATGGGTATTTTTATTGCACTGTTGGTTATTATATGGGAAAACTTCTCTCTTGTCAATAGCTTTTTCAGAAAAACTATTAGCTAAGCTGAGCCGCTGCAACCTCTTTTGCTTTTGCGATAGCCTCATCAATGCCTTCCGGATTCTTACCGCCGGCCTGAGCCATATTTGGACGACCGCCACCGCCGCCGCCTACCAGCTTGGCAATTTCTTTGATCAGGTTACCTGCATGGGCACCGGCTTTCATGGCACCGTCTGTTGCAGTTGCCATTAAGTTTACCTTGCCATCTGTATTGGATGCGATCACAACGATACCTTCACCCAGTTTTTCTTTTAACTGGTCGCCTAACTCACGAAGTCCGTTCATGTCCACACCTTCTACTTTCGTAGCCAGTACTTTCATGCCGCCAACTTCTACTACCTGGTTCATAACATCACCAAGAGCATCCTTTGCAGCCTTGCTCTTTAAGGATTCGTTTTCGCTCTGAAGTGCTTTTACTTCTGCAAGTAAATGTTCTACCTTTTCCACTGCATTTGCAGGAGTTCCTTTAACAAGCTTTGCAACTTCCGCAAGTTTGCTTTCCAGATCTTTATAGTATGCAAATACGCCTTCTCCGGTCAATGCTTCGATACGGCGCACACCTGCAGCCACACCTGCTTCAGAGATAATCTTGAAAGAGCCGATCACACTTGTATTGGCAACATGGGTACCACCGCAAAGCTCTTTTGAGAAATCTCCCATGGAAACTACACGTACATCTTCTGCATATTTTTCACCGAAAAGTGCCATGGCACCGGTCTTCTTTGCTTCCTCAATGTTCATCACTTCTGTCACTACCGGAAGTGCTGACTGAATTTCTTTATTTACCAGTTCTTCCACTTTTGCAATTTCCTGCGCTGTCATAGCCTGGAAATGAGCAAAGTCAAAACGAAGTCTGTCCGGAGTTACCAAAGAACCTTTCTGTTCTACATGGTTTCCAAGAACAGTCTTTAATGCTTTCTGGAGAAGATGAGTCGCACTGTGGTTCTTACAGGTTGCATTTCTTCCTTCCGGACAAACGCTTAAGGTTACCACATCACCAACCTTGATCATACCACGGTTCAGCTTACC
>CALZFY010000010.1:0-50325 GCA_945786935.1 uncultured Lachnoclostridium sp. | reverse complement strand
TGAAGCTGTAGGTGTTGTATGATAAGTATGTGAAAAAACAAAGAAGTGAATCATTATGACAAAAGGAAAAAGCAGAGCGCTGGCATGGTAATGAGAGTATTACAGACACTTCAGATGCTGCCTTGGGAACCGGAAATTTTGGTTTGCCTGGGCTCGGTGCAGTGGGATTTGTTGTAATCAGAAAAGAGAAACATGTTTAGAAAATAAAAAGTTAAACCCTGTGGTTTCACGTTTGAAAAAACGGATTCTAGAGGGGCATTTTTTGCGGACAGAGAACCGTCCCCCAGTCCTTATGGAGAACCGTCCCCTAGTCCTTATGTTTGATAGATGAAAGAAGGAAAAACATATGAGTGGGAAAAAGAAAATGTTTGTAAGCTTATGCGGAATTTTGTTGGGACTTTGTCTGGCTGTAGGAATGAGTGCAGGCGTGGTGTATGCGGAAGGTACAGGCAGTTCGACGGACAACAGAAAATTGCAGAATGGTAGTTTTGAAGAGGGACAGACGTTCACAGGCACCTATTCCCAACCGGATCAAAGTGCAGTTCCTTCCTGGAGTACAACTGCATTTCAAGGGAAAATTGAGCTGTTTCGAGAAAATAGAAACACTTATATTACTGGAGTTACGCTAGCACCTACAAATAAAACTTATGCAGCGGAGCTGAATGCAGATGAAGAAAGCACCTTATATCAAAATGTAAAGACCACCCCATCCAGTGTTTATGAATGGGGTCTGGATCATGGTGCCCGAAACGGTACGGATACCATGGCACTTGTTATCGGACCAAAGCAGAGTGTTGACCCTTCAAAACCAAGTAAGGATGGCCGAGATCAGCTGATGCAGATGGTGGACTGGCTGATTGCACAGGGAAAGACTTCCGTCAAGACCAGCGCAGGGTTAGGTGAGCGCCTTACCGTCTACAGTAAAAAGTTTGCCGCCAACGGAACCTTTGAGGATAATGCGGGCAACAACGCATTCAGCCTGACGCCCAGTACGATCTATACCGAGGAGTGGCATATCTGGATCATGGCTTCCAGCAGGGCAACAAGTGGCACCAATCCATGGAATTCTTATGGATCCAATGCGGAAGGATCTGCGGGAAGCGGCAATGGCTCTGGCAGTACAACGGTAGATTTGAGCAAGTATTATCTCTATACCGTACCGGCAGGGCAGACGGATACGCTGTTTGGTTTTGTATCTGTAGGATATGTCGATTCTACAACAACAGCAGATAAAGCAAAGACCTATGGAAATTTTTTGGATAATATTAATTTCCATCTTTATCATCCATTGTCAGGAAGTACTACTACGCATGGAAGTGCGGTTGTCGGTGGCAGTGATGGAACATCTTCGGGCGGAGGTGCATCGAGCGGCCATACCATCACGGTGGATGGAAAACTTACTACCTATGTCACCGACGGCGAGGCTCTGAAAATTCAGGCGATTATAGAGAAATCGGATGCCGATGATGGTTGTGAGTTCGTGGGTGTTTATTACACCACGCAGGATGAAAACGGGAATCCCGTTACCACCTTTATAAAGTTGGCAGGAAACGAAATCGAGGATACCGGCAGCCTGACCGATGAGCAAAAGGAAGGAAAATGGGTCAAGTCCACCGATCAGGACGGCAATATCATTTACACCTATTCACTGAAAAACGTTACTACCGCTACCGACCTGCACTTTGTCTTTATCAAGAGTCCCACCATCACCTATGACCCTAACGGCGGAAAAGCGTATGTGGTGGAGAGAACCTACAACACGGATGAAGCGGACAACGTCTATAGCTTTAAGCCTGCTTCCGGCCATAACGAGGCACAGGCAGGGACAGCGACTATTTTTATTGACCCTTATGTTTCCAAGGCAGCGGAAGGTCAGAATGATGGTTGGAAGTTTATGGGTTGGCTACTGACCGGCGATACGGTGGATGCTAAACCGGGGTATACGCTGGTAAATAAAAATGAACTAGGTAGTAAGCTGCTTTCAGCAGTACATACCATCGCCTGTGATTATAATTTTAGTGGTGTTACGCTTGCTGATGATTCTAAGGATACGAAGGCTCAGCAATTTAAAATTTATGGCAACAATATGACCTTGTCCAAGGAAATTGTCAAAAACGGTCAAGGAAAGGATGCGGGTGTAAAGTGGAATGATAATGGAGAAACAAAAGCCTATGCCAATGTCCACCGTGGGTTGACCATGGTAGCCCAGTGGCGCTGGCGACAGGCATTTGTTCCACAGATAAAGAGCGGAAATATTTATACAGATTCAGCTGTTGGTGGAACTGTAAAAATTACAAGTGTTGAAAATCAAACAGATGAAAATTACGATGCTGCATACAATGTAAACGGTGCAAAAGCTTATTTTGCTGAAACGGACGAAACGGTAACAGCCGAGGCAACTGCAAAAGAAGGATATACCTTTGAGGGATGGTATGATGCAAGTGGAAAACTGATTACCACAAATTCTACTTACAGTTACACTGAAACAAAAGAGAGTGTAAAAACCTACTATGCACGTTTTGCCCAAAGTGTAACTCAGACATATATCCGACAGGTGAGAAATGGAGATAGTTGGGAAAATACTACAGATGATAATATCGGAACACTTGATCGATATACATATAATGATGTGATTGGAAAATCTATCAGTTCTACAGCGACAGCCGAAACAGGATATACGTTTGTTGGATGGTATGATCATTATGGGAATAGAGTAGATGATGACATGATAATTAATAGTGGCACTACCATCAGTTACGTTACTTCAAAAGATGCCACATACTATGCCAGATTTTCAAAATCAACAGAATTGGTTTTTAATTCAAACCCACCATCTGGGTATTCTTCGACAGGCAGTGTTGCGAATATTCCGGGATATGTTGGGAAAGAGGTTACCATCGGCAACGATACATACTCAGTTTTGGGATATACCTTTAGCGGATGGAATACTAAAGCAGATGGGAAAGGTACAGCATATGCATTGGGAGATAAATATACAATGCTTGCAAACAATGGTGGAGTGAATCCGAATGTACTGTATGCCCAGTGGGTGAAAACATCTGAAAGTGCGCAGTATAAAGTTCAACACATTAAATTGAAACAGGATGGGACTATTTTAGCAGAAGAAGAGTATACGTACTATGGTAAGGAAAATGAAGTAGCAAACGCTACAGAAAAGAATTATGATGGATATACCTATGCAAGAAATTATGATGATGGAAATGGTCACAAGACAATCTCATCAGGCACGATAGCAGGGAATGGAAGCCTTGTTTTAAAGCTATATTACACACCTAATAGTAATACAGCGTATAGGGTAGAGCACTACAAGGTGAATACTGATGAAACAAGTGCAACGCTGATTGAAACAGAAACTCTTAGCGGCACAACAAACGGTACTGCAAATGCAACAGCTAAAAGCTATGCAGGTTATACTTGCAACGATTCTTACAACTACAAAGGAATGCAGTCAGTGGCAACAGGAACGATAACAGGTGATGGGAAACTTGTTTTGAGGTTGTATTATATACCCAGCGGAACTTATCTAACCTATAATTCCAATTTCGGAACGGAAGTAACTGAGACAAGAAATGGAAAGGTTGACCAAACATTAAAAGTAGAAGGTCAGCTCTTTACGAGAACTGGTTATACATTTAAGGATTGGAATACGAATCGCAATGGAAGTGGCACATCTTATGCTGCAGGAACTGGATATTTGTTGCTTGCGAATAACGGAGAAGGAAATCCAAATGTACTTTATGCACAGTGGGAAGCAAACACCGATACAGCATATAAGGTGGAACACTACAAAGTAAATACTGCTTTGACAAGTGCAACGCTGATTGAAACAGAAAATCTTAGCGGAACAACAGATGATACTGCAAACGCAACAGCCAAAAGCTATACAGGTTATACTTACAAGTCTGATTTTGATCAGAATGGAATGAAGACTGTGGCATCAGGTGTTATCACTGCAGACGGTAAGCTTATTTTGAAATTGTACTATGTATGCAATCAATATACGATTACATACAATTTAAATGGTGGCTCAGTAGCAACAGCAAATCCGACCAGTTACGATATAACATCGGATGATATAATATTAAATAATCCTACCAAGGAAGGGTACACTTTTGCAGGATGGACAGGTTCAAATGGAACTACAGCACAACCAGCTGTAACTATTGTAAAGGGAACTACAGGTGATAAGACATTTACGGCAAATTGGACAGCTAATACAAATACAGCGTATAAGGTGCAACATTGGCAACAGAACCTGAATGGTGAGCCATCAATGCATGATAGTACGAACTATACGCTAATTGATACGGAGAACCTGACAGGGACCACAGGAGCAAGTGTAACCCCTTCTGTGAAAAGCTATAGCGGATTTACAGCACCGAGTACGCAGACGGTAACTATCAAAGCAGATGGAAGCCTGGTAGTAAATTATTATTATACACGTAACAATCATACAGCGTACAAGGTACAGCATTGGCAACAGAACCTGAATGGTGATCCATCAATTCAAAATAGTTCGAACTATACGCTAGTTGATACAGATAACCTGACAGGAACAACGGGAGCTAGTGTAACCCCTTCTGTGAAAAGCTATAACGGATTTACAGCACCGAGTACGCAGACGGTAACCATCAAAGCAGATGGAAGTTTAGTAGTAAATTACTATTATACACGTAACCAAAATACAGTGTACAAGGTACAGCATTGGCAGCAGGACTTGGACGGTAATCCATCAATACACAATAGTACAAATTATACGTTAAAAGAAACGGATAACCTGACAGGAACCACAGGAGCAGGTGTAACACCGGTGGTAAAAACATATGAAGGATTTACAGCTCCGTCTACACAGACAGTAACCATCCAAGGAGACGGAAGTCTGGTAGTAGATTACTATTATACAAGAAACAGCTATACGGTAACACTTATTGAGGGAACAGGGATAGCTTCGACAAACGGTGGAGGAACCTATCTTTATGGAGCAAGTGTCACTATTAATGCGACAGTATCTTCCGGTTACACATGGAAGGATTGGACAGGTACACACAGTACCACAGATCAGGGATATGTTTTCACCATGCCGGCATTCAACGTTACAGACACAGCTAATGCCACAGCAAACAGTTACACAAATACATTAAATTACGATGCCAATGGAGGAACTGGAGCACCGTCTGCCCAGACAGCTTCTGTAACATATCCCAATACTCAGAGTACATTTACCATATCAGGTACAGTTCCAACAAAAGAAGGATATACATTTGCCGGATGGTATACCTTAGTTTCGGGAGGTACAAAGGTAAATTCTACTCACACAGTAGGAAATAGTAATTATGCCGGAAATCAGTCAGCTACTCTATACGCTCAGTGGATCCAAAATGCCACATATCAGGTGCAGCATATTAAATTGGACAAAAATGGAGTAGAAGCCTCCACGGTACAAGAGCAGCTTTCAGGACCGATCGGTACTACAGTTTATGCTACAGCTAAGACCTATACGGGGTATTCTTTTGATAGTACGAATGCAGGAAATATACGAAGCGGAGAGGTTTTAGCAGGTGGAAGTTTAACTCTGAAATTATATTATAAGCCCAATTCTGTTACATTGACTTACAAGGCCAATGGCGGCACAGGGGCGGATGTTGATGTAACAGGTGTTGTAGATGAGGTTGTAGCGGTTCGTGATGAAACCGGATTTGCAAAACAGGGTTATGTATTTAAAGGATGGAACACAAAAGCAGACGGAAAGGGTAGTGAATATCATAAGAATGATAATTACACAATGCGTTCGGACAGTAATGTGTTATATGCTCAATGGATTCCTGCCACAAACACGCCATACAAGGTGGAACATTACAAAATGGAAGGCGTTGGGATAACTCCTGTGCTTGCTGATACTCAGAGTCTTTCCGGTACGACTAATACTACAGCAACAGCAAATCCAAAGAACTATGAGGGATATTCATTCGATAACACAATTACAGGTACGCAAACGAGTGGTGGTATCATTGCAGATGGCTCTCTTGTGTTAAAATTGTATTATGTCAAACAAGCATCATACAGTGTAGAGCATTATAAAGTCTCATCAGATGGAACGAGTGGGATCCTTGCAGAGCAGCAGAGGCTGTCTGGTTCTGTTGGAAAGATAATAACAGCACAGGAACTGACAACGTTGACAGGATATACTTATCAGAGTGGTTTTGATCAGAATGGCATGAAAACCGTGTCAACCGGTACGATTGCAGCGGATGGAAGTCTTTTGTTAAAGCTTTACTATACACCGAATAACACAAGTTTGACCTATAAAGCAAATTATGATGGTGCTGGAGCAGATGTGAATGTATCTGGTGTAGTGGATCAGGTGGTAGTTACGAAACCGGAAGATACTTTTACAAGAAGTGGATTTTATTTCAATGGCTGGAATACCAAGGCAGATGGAAGTGGCATACTTTATTCACCGGGAGACGAATATATAATGCTTGCCAATAACAGCGAAGGAAACCCGAATGTGTTATATGCACAATGGGTGGATGCTACGGAAAGTACGGTACAGTATAAGGTAAACCACGTGAAACTGGATGTAGATGGAAATGTTGTTGCTGAAGAGTTATCCAGTCATTATGGTGCAACTGGTGCTACAGTACAGGCAATCCAGAAGAATTATGATGGGTATTTGCATGACAATACAATCGCAGGTACAGTAAGTAGTGGCGTTGTTTTAGCGGATGGAAGTCTGATTTTGAAACTATATTATATCCCAAGGGCAACCCTCCTGATATATGATCCGAACGGTGGTGAAGGTACTTCATATTCTTACACAGGATGTATTGGTGAAGGATTCACCGTCGATGGAAATTCATTTACCAGACAAGGTTATACCTTTGCAGGATGGAATACAAAATCAGACGGAGCAGATGGCACAGATTATGCGGTAGGTGGTGGATATACCTACAATCAAAACAAAATTACATTGTATGCTCAGTGGACACCTAATACAAATACACCATACAAAGTGCAGCACTACAAAATGGATGGTATTGGTATGACACCTGTGTTGGTGGATGGTGATACCCTGAGCCTTACGGGTACTACAGATACTACAGTAACAGCGAATCAAAATAACTATGATGGTTATGTTTTTGATGATACAGTTGCAGGTACACTGATTAGCGGAAGCATTCGTGCAGATGGAAATCTTGTTTTGAAACTTTACTATGTCAAACGGGCAGCATATAACATCTATCATTATAAAGTTTCCGCAGATGGAGCAAGTTGCACGCTTTTAGAACAACAGCAGTTGTATGAAGCTATAGGAAAATCAGTAACAGCAGATAGTTTGACGACATTAAGTGGATACACCTATCAGGCGTCCTATAATAATAACGGTATGATAACTGTTGCAACAGGAACTGTTGCAGATGGGGGCAGTCTTGTGCTGCAACTTTATTACACACCAAAAGCTACAAGCTTAACTTATTATGCAAATGACGGAAGTAGCAGTACACTGGCCGATTCGGGTAAAGTTGATCAGACTTTAACTGTCAGGGGTGATATATTTAGCAGATCCGGTTATGTGTTTAAGGGATGGAACACGAAGGCAGATGGAAGTGGTACAACTTATGTATCAGGTGCCGGCTATGTTTTACTAGCAGATACCAGTGCAGGAAATCCAAATGTGTTGTATGCCCAGTGGCAGAAACAGGAAAATGCAAATTCTAATTCAGCTTCATCTGATAACAAAACTACCGAGGCAAAACCAACGGAAATATATTTAGCGAAGGATCCTTCAGCTACGGCTCATCCTGCACCCACAGGGGATGGTAATCAGGAAGGAATGTATACAGAATTACTTCTTATCAGTGCCATCGGTATCATTTTCCTGCTTTGGAAAAAGTACCGGCTTAAGAAAGACAATTCTTAGAAGCTAAACAGAAGATTCAATATTATGTTACGACAGGAAAAAGCAAAAGACAATAGAATGTGAACAAATTGTGAATAATGTAAAAATATTGTGAACGTTCCTGCGAGACATATAGTTTGGAGCGTTTGTGAAGCTGTAGGTGTTGTATGATAAGTACGTAAAAAACAAAGAAGCCAAGAATATGATGGTTCAGAACGGTGAACGGCTGTTTATCGATAGGGCGGACCTGACCTACGGCCACCCTGAGCTGAAGACCAGCTTCCCCGACAAAACCGATGCGGAGCCATCCGTTTCTGAAAGCTATCGTGCTCGCCCAGGCTGGCGGGAGTGTCAAAGATAATTTAAAATCGATTCTGTGGATCTGTTTCAGACCTACCTTAGGAGGTGTTTTGAATGAGCCGGAATAAACAGAAAATGGGGATTCTCCTGCTTGTAATTGCTGTGCTGGCGCTATTGGCAATGGGAATGTTCCTATGGTCAAATACCGCTGCCCCGGAAGAAGCAAAAGAGGATAAGGGCACAACGGATACCATGCCCGCAGACCGATTCCTAAACATCGAAGGGCTGAGAAACGCAAGACAGCTTGGCGGATACATAGGTGCCGATGGCAGAGCGATCAAGAAGGGGCTTTTGCTGCGAACGGAGCGGCTGGACAAATTGTCCGACCAGGCTGCCGCCGCTCTGGCCGAGCAATATGCCGTTTCGAATGTTGTGGATTTCCGCATGGACTACGAGCGAGCGGGGGCTGACGACCATGAGATCACGGGCGCTGAAAACGAGTGGATCAATGTGTACCAGATGGACATGAGCGACCCCGAAAATATCGCCCTGATGAAGCGGATCAAAGAACTGGAAAGCGACCTCGAAAAAAGCGTAGCGTATGCCGAAACCGGTAAGCTTGCCTCCCTGTACACCGAGATCCTTCTTAGCGAAGCGGGCCAGCAGGGCTATGCCCGATTCTTCGATCTGCTGTTGGAGGCGGATGGCGCGGTGCTGTGGCACTGTACCTATGGCAAGGATCGAACCGGCGTTGCCGCCGCCCTCGTCATGTACGCCTTGGGTGTGGATGAGGAGAGCATCATGCAGGAGTTTCTGCTGACCAATCGTGTATACCAGGAGGAGATTGCCCGCCTGGAGGCCGCGCTCAAGGAGGCAGGCTATGACGATGCGGTGGTGGGAGAAGCCCAGGCCATCGTCGGCGTGAAGGGCGAATACCTAGAAGCCGCTTTCCAGGCCGTGAAAGAAGAATACGGTTCCATAGAGGACTACATTCGCGATCAGCTGGGGGTTTCGGAAGAAGAGCAAAACCGGCTGAGAAAAAAATATTTGGAATAAGGCCATCAATCTTGAAAGCGATGGCGCGTAGAAGGCGCCGGGTTCCGGGCGAATTTTTTTATACCAAAAAACAGCAGGCCGCCCTGGATGATGGCCGGCCTGCCATGCCTCAGATGTAGATGCGGTACTGGGAATGTCGGACAGAGAACCGTCCCCCTGTCCCGACGTCGAAGGGACGGTTCTCTGTCCCGGTTCATTGAATATAAATAATCGCTGTTTTCTTTAATGCCATGGCGATTTTCGTCATTGCTGAAATCATCAGTCCAAAGCACATCACATAGAGCATCATATCTTCTGAATTATTATTCACGACACAGATCATGGCAATCGTTACTTTTAAGATGCCGTTCATAAGCTTCCATTTCTAGAATGCTGCCTCTAATTTGCGTGATTCAAAGGCACTGAAAATGGTGATCGTGCCTACAAATAAATAATATACAATGAAATAAAACATCATATATCGTTGGCCGATTCCTCTGATCGACAGGATAAAAAAGCTTAAATCCAGAGTAATGAGTGCCCGATAAAGGATCATCTTTCCACCCACCATATGGATTCCCATACTTAAGAAATAAAGGAGCTGTTTGAATCCGATGAATCTATGTCCCGGAGGAATCACGAAACCGGGGAGCCGGGAATGCCCTTTTGGAAGAAGCCTTCCGGCTGCTTGCCTATGCAGGAATCGAATCGGTCTTTTGCGATCTTCCTGCGGAGCCTGCCTATTATGGGCTGATGGCTTTCTTGGAGGACTGGGGATTTACATTTTCTTGGAGGGAACGGTACGAAGTCAGGGTATCCATGGAGCGTCTTGTCTGGATTTCGCAGCTTCGTAAAGTTCCTTTGTCAAAGGCCATTCCACTGAAAAGACTGTCGGAGGAAACGCTGGAAAAGTGTCTGGAAAATGTACAGGATACAGAGGCACCGGTACCGGATCTGGAGGACAGGGTCAGATATTGTGACAGGGATGTCAGCTGTATCATTCCCGGAAAGGATGGTGCAGACGGACTGGCTGTGATCTGTCCCATTGCAAAAGGGATCATTGAGATTGCATTTTTACGGATCTTTTCCGGGGATGCAAAGGATATGCTGGATCTGTGTAGTCATGTGTTTACGAAAGCCTATGACAAGTACGGGAAAGACACTGAGGTCAGGTTTTTCGCCAGAACCGGTTTTGCCGTAAATTTTATGGAGAAGATATTGACGGATATTCAGCCACTGTCTGTTTATCGCGGCATTTGTCCAACGATGGAGGAGGCAGAGATAGAAGATGCCCGATCATGAGAAAGTAAAGGATTATACAGAAAAAAAATACACACATACAACGTTTGAAAACCTGAACCGGCTAAGAGAGGAACAGGCGAAGATTAATAAGCATCAGCGGAAAGAAAAGCTGGAGAACTTCTGTACCGTCATCAAAGAGCTTCGCGGGGAACAGGATCATACCTACGATCTGGTGGAAGAGATTCGATTGGGGACAGCCCCGGATCAGAATCTGACCACCCTTCATTACGCAAGGGGTACCAAGCTGGTCAATGAAGGAGTCCATGTTCTGGAATTTGACATTGCAGGAACCGGATTTCGTCATCCCCGAAAGGATTATAAGGGATTAAAGGCCAATAAATCCATCAAAGAAACAAGCCAGAAATACCGGAAGGCTGTGGCAGAGTATGGAGAAGGCTACCAGGTGGTGGATGAAAAGGGAACCCGCAAAAAACATGTGCACAGCAAGACAAAGGTAAAGGAAATCACTGTGGATGGCACCACCAGAACCATCCAAAAGACCAGGATTACCATGGCCGGCTCCTTAGCTTCCATGGGATTAGATGGCGGTGATTACTCTATGAAGAAAAACGCTGAGGGGATTCTCTTTCTGGGAAAACAGTACATTCAGGACAGAGTCCGGGAAGCGAAAGAAGCCAACCGGGAACCGGAACCTATCAGGATCATGCTGAAAGGACACAGCAAAGGCGGAGTGGCTATTAAGGAAGGGGCAGAAATGCTCAACTACTGGCTCCATTACGAATCCGGCTATGATCAGAAGCTGATTGATAAGGTCAGCTTTGAAATCAGCCAGTATGATCCGGTAGCAGGATTAGATGCCAACAGAGGACTCAATGAAAAAGGTGATTATTATGCCAGGGAAAGTATGCTGACCCATGGGGAGCACAAGCTAAAGCCCCTTGGAGATAAAGGGGAGACGACGGTGTTTTACGGAATACAGACCAACCGTCCCAACTTGCTTTTCCATCCCCAGCAGATCAAAGGGGCTAAAAGGATCATCATCAATCCGCTGGAGCATTCCTCTGGCTTTCAGGGCTATGACAAAACTCAGGTAAGCTCCGAGAATCAACAGAGGCTTGGTAACAAATTTGCCTATACGGATGCTAAAACGGGACATACCTACAGGGGTAGCTCCATCAATGAGCTGCCGGAGGGTGTCTACTATATGGATGAGATGAACCATCTGATTCGCGCCAAAAGCAGCCGGGAAGTGGAACGGTTTATCGATCAGGTGACAAGGAGGGCCGGTAAACAAAATACCCGTCATAACGTCATTAAGGAAGCATCCAGAGACTGGTTTGAACGTCATCCGGAAAACAACAGGATCAATTATGCCAAAGTGCAGAGACTGGTATCTGTGATGAAAGAATTGGACGGCGGTCTTGGCTCTAAAGAGTTTAAGAACATGAGAGACAGTATGTATGCTCTTGGGAAATGTGCGAAGCGTCTCAGCGAGACCCACTTGGACGGCACAGAGCCGACAAAGGAAGAAATGGATGAGTTTAAAAATCTGTCTGTGGCACTGAGTCGACAGACCCAGACCTATATCAATGCAAAGGCCATCAATCCGTCTACACAAAGGGGACAGATGAAACTTGCACTGGCAAAAGAGATCAGGGAAATGGCGTCTCCTTATGTACAGGAAAAGATCAATGAGGCACTGGATCAGACAAAAAAAGAGCTTAAGCTCAGAGAGCCTGAGATAGAAGAAATGTCTCTATAAAAAATCAAATGATATTAAAACAGGAACCATACATTGCATTCTGATGTATGATTCCTGTTTTTTTGTGCAACACATTTTTAATCTTTAATGGTCAGAATACCTGCAAAACCGGTAATTTCAAATACCTCTTTGACAGAAGGCTGTACATGGGTCAGACAGAGGGTACCGCCTGTTCTGTTCACCTGCTTCTGAAGGGTAAGCAACGTACGAAGACCTGCGGAACTGATATAGGCAAGGTCTTTAAAATTCATTTCCAGATGTGCATACTGATTGGCCACTTGTAATTGCATTTCATAATCCTGATATTTCATGTTTTCCATGCATCCGATGGCAAGACCGTGCTTATCTTTAAAAAGTTCAAATGTGCCATTTGCCCTGCGGATGGCCGGATATTCATGACCTGCATTGGATGCCTCCAAAAGTCCGCTGGAAATGGTCAGGATACCAAACCATATGGTTACAAACATGTCATCTTCATTGTTTTTACAGATGGCATTGTTTACACATTCCAGGACAGTGGCAGGAGAGCCCCCAGCATGGCAAAATTGTTCACAAGAATTTTGGACATCATCATAAAGAGGGCAGCAGGCACACCTTTTCCCGACACGTCTGCCATCACAAGTCCCAGATGATCATGATCGATCAGGAAGAAGTCATAGAAATCTCCGCCCACCTCTTTGGCAGGTGTCATGCTGGCAAAGATATCAAACTCCGTTCTTTCCGGAAATGCCGGAAAAAGATTTGGCAGCATGTTTGCCTGTATCTTTGTTGCAAGGGCAAGCTCTGTTCCGATTCGCTCTTTTTCCGCAGTAATGACTGTCAGATGTTCCATATATTGCAGCGTATCGGTTTCCATCTTTTCAACGGAAGAGCTACCCGTATGGAAACCATACCGCTCTCAGGGTGATAAGCATATCTGGCAATATTTACATAGATTTCTTCTACAGCAATATCAATCTGTAGCTGGGTCTTCATGGGACAATCCATTTCCTCCAGCTGCTCATCAACAAACATGAGCACCTTATTCAAATTTTCAACCTTTGCTTCGATCTCTAACTCTTTCATATGTTTAAAAGCTCCTGTTAACCATTGGGTGAAGACGATATTTGTATGCTTGTAACTGTTTGGAAGCTGTGTATCCGAAAGACCCTGAACAGCTATATGTATTTTACTATATGAAGAGGAATTATGAAAGAAATTTCACTGATATCCGGCCATTCACCGGCTATCAAAACAGAAAACCGATTTTTCATAGTTTTCACCTTAAATTTACAAAAGTAAGGTTTTTGATTTTACATAAGACTATTAGGATAAGCATGTAACCAAAAAGCGCTTGGTTAAAAACATAGCTTGTATCTGGAAAATCAGAAACAGATACGAAACAAAAACAGAAACGAGGTTTTAAATTATGAAAAAGAAATTATTAGCAGCCGTATGCGCAGTCAGCATGATGGCCATTGCAATGACAGGCTGTGGAAACAAGGAAAACGAAGCAACAGAAGCTGCAGGAGCAGTGGAAACAGAAGAGACAGGTGCTGCAACAACAGAAGATGAAGCAACAGAGCTTAACGGAACCATCACTTTGGCAGGATCCACCTCCATGGAAAAATTATGTGAGGCAATGTCTGAAAGCTTTATGGAAGCCTATCCGGATGTGACAGTAACAGTAGAATATACAGGATCCGGTGCAGGTATTGAATCCCTGATCTCCGGAAGCGTAGATATCGGAGATACCTCCCGTCATGTGAAAGAAGATGAAATGGCAAAAGGTGCCGTAGAAAATGTAGTAGCCATTGACGGAATTGCAGTGATCACTGACAAGGAAAACACTTTGGAAGATATTACATCTGCAGATCTTGTAAAGATCTACTGCGGAGCAGTGAAAAACTGGAAAGAGCTTGGCGGTAAGGATGAAGCTATCGTAGTCATCGGAAGAGAAGCAGGTTCCGGTACAAGAGATGCCTTTGAGGAACTTCTGGAAGTGAAAGATCAGTGTGCTTATGCACAGGAACTGGATTCCACAGGTGCAGTTCTTGCGAAGGTAGGATCTACTCCGGGTGCCATCGGATATGTATCTCTTGATGTGGTAGACGATACAGTCAATGCAGTTTCCATCGACAGCGTAGAACCTACAGAAGAAAAGATCCTCGCAGGAAACTATCTCCTTTCCAGACCATTTGTTATGGCTACCAAAGGTGAAATTTCCGAACAGAATGAATTAGTACAGGAATGGTTCCGGTACATCAAATCAGAGGAAGGTAAGGCAGTTATTAAAACAGTAGGTCTTATTATTCCGGAATAAGGGTGCATGATGAACAGAAAGCAAATTTACGAAAAAACAGCAAAAATCATATTCCTGATCTGTGCTGGTATCGCAATCTTTGCAGTATGTTCCCTCACGATATATATGTTCCTGAAGGGAATCCCGGCTTTGAGAGAAGTTGGGATTCCTGAATTTCTATTGGGAACAAAGTGGGCGCCTACTGCAACAGAGCCTTCCTATGGTATTTTCTATATTATCCTGTCCTCCATCGCAGGTACCGCATCCGCTGTGCTGATCGGTGTCCCTGTGGGTCTTCTGACAGCCGTATTTTTATCGGAACTGGCAGGAAAAACCATGGGAAATATCGTAGGTGGAGCCGTGGAACTTCTGGCTGCGATTCCTTCGGTCATCTATGGTCTCATTGGGATGATGGTATTAAATCCGTGGATGTATCGGTTAGAAAAGATAATCTATGCCAATGATCTAAACCATCAGTTTACCGGCGGTGCAAATATGCTGTCCGCCATCATCGTTCTGGCAATCATGATCCTGCCAACGGTAATCAGTGTCAGCACCTCCTCCATCAGGGCAGTATCCAAAAGCCTGAGACTTGCTTCCGTGGCCCTTGGAGCCACAAACATACAGACGATTTTCAAGGTGGTGGTACCGGCAGCAAAATCCGGAATCCTGACAGGAATTGTCCTTGGAATCGGAAGAGCCTTAGGGGAAGCCATGGCCATCAACATGGTGGCAGGCGGAGCGGTCAACATTCCGCTTCCTTTCAATTCTGTTAGAACCCTGACCACCCAGATCGTCAGTGAGATGGGGTATGCAGAAGGTGTCCACAGACGGGCACTCTTCAGCGTAGGACTGGTTCTTTATCTTTTTATTATGATCGTGAATTTTATCCTGTTAAAGGCAAGGAAGAAGGAGGTATCGAAATGATTGGAAACAGCAGAAAAATAAAAGATACCTTTGCGTATGTACTGATCGGACTATGCACAGCATTTTCCATTGTCCTTCTGGTAGGAATCATTCTTTATGTATTTTCTAAAGGGCTTCGGACTGTCAACTGGTCATTTTTGACCTCTGTGACCAGTGTCCTTAGGGGAACTGTTGGTATCGCAGGAAATATTTTAAATACCCTGATCATTATTTTCATAACGATGCTCATTGCTACCCCCATCGGGATTGGATCGGCAATCTATTTAAATGAATATGCAAAGCCCGGAAAGCTTGTAACCCTGATCGAATATGCCACAGAAACTCTCTCAGGCATCCCGTCCATTATTTTTGGTCTGTTCGGAATGATGTTCTTCGGAGAAACGCTGGGACTTGGGTATTCTTTGATGACAGGTGCTTTTACCCTGATCCTGATGGTGCTTCCCCTGATTACGAGAAACACCCAGGAGGCATTAAAAACTGTGCCGGATTCCTATCGAAACGGGGCCATTGGACTTGGATCCGGAAAGTGGCATATGATTCGCACCATTTTACTGCCCAGTGCCATGCCGGGAATCATTACGGGAATTGTACTGGCCATCGGAAGGATCGTAGGGGAATCTGCGGCACTGCTTTTTACTGCAGGAAGTGCAAAGCTTTTGCCAAAAACCTTCAAGCAGCTTTTACGAAAGCCCCTCCAGTCCGGCGGAACACTGACGATCCAGATGTATCTGTCAGCCACCAGTGAAGGGGATTTTGAAACCGCATTCGGAATTGCAGTGGTGCTGCTTGTCATAGTACTTTTGATCAACCTTGGGACAAAGCTGCTGACAAGAGGGTACCAGAGTAGATGTTCATAACCATGATCTGGAAAGAACTGAACAGACACGTTTCATGTATAAAGGAGAACTTTTGATGGGAAATACAAAGATATCCGTGCATGATCTCAACCTTTATTATGGAGAGAATCACGCACTGAAAAATATTAATATGAATATCAGGGAAAATGCCATCACTGCCCTGATCGGTCCTTCAGGCTGTGGAAAATCCACATTTTTAAAGACCTTAAACAGAATGAATGATCTGGTGGATAACGTAAAGATCACAGGAACCGTTGAAATGGATGGCAGGGACATTTACGGAAAAGACGTTGACATTACCATGCTTCGTAAAGAGGTAGGGATGGTATTTCAGCAGCCCAATCCCTTTCCTATGAGTATCTATGACAATATTGCCTATGGACCACGGGTACATGGCTTGAAAAATAAAGAGAAGCTTGACCAGATTGTAGAGGAGAGCCTTCGGGGTGCAGCCATCTGGGATGAGGTGAAGGACCGGCTGAAAAAATCAGCTCTTGGTCTTTCCGGAGGGCAGCAGCAGAGAATCTGTATCGCCAGGGCACTGGCAGTGGAGCCTAAAGTGCTTCTAATGGATGAACCAACCTCTGCATTAGACCCCATCTCCACAACAAAGATCGAGGATCTGATGGAAGAACTGAAGAAGAAATATACGGTGGTGGTAGTTACCCATAACATGCAGCAGGCGGTGAGGGTGTCTGACGATACGGCATTTTTCCTGGTAGGTGAAATGGTGGAATTTGGTGATACAAAAACCATGTTCTCTTATCCACAGGACAAACGAACAGAAGATTATATTACCGGAAGATTTGGTTAAGGAGGAGTCGGACATGAGAAGTAAGTTTGATGAACAGCTGGAAGAGCTTCATAAAGAGATGATCGAGATGGGAGTTCTGATTGAAAATTCCATTGCCATGGCAGTGCGTGCTCTTTCAGGTGGAGACGTGGAGCTGGCAAAAAAGACCATGGAAGGGGATGAGAAGGTCGACCGTGCCCAGAAAAGAATTGAAAATATCTGTTTTCAGCTTCTGATCCAGCAGCAGCCGGTGGCAAAGGATTTAAGAACCATCACCGCCGCCATGAAAATGGTAACGGACATGGAAAGGATCGGGGACCATGCAGCGGATATTTCAGAGATCACCTTGTTCATGCATAAAGAAAGACCGCTGGAAAACTTTGACCATATTAACCGGATGGCTGCAGAGACTGTGGATATGCTTAATCACAGCATCGAGGCCTATGTGGAGGGGGATCAGAAGAAGGCAAAGGAAGTGATCAGCCAGGATGATGTAGTAGATGAACTGTTTATAAAAGCCAAAAAAGATATCATTGATCTCATCGCACACAATCCCGGAGAAGGGGAGGCGGCAGCAGATCTTCTCATGGTGGCAAAATATTTTGAAAGAATCGGAGATCATGCCACCAATATCGCAGAATGGGTGATATATTCTTTAAAGAAAAAACAGGATGATAATTAAAATTTGCAAAGAATTTCCATGACAAAAAAACATTCGTAGGATATAATCATGGATAAGGAGTAACTGTTCAGACGTCCATGGAACGGAGGGAACAGTTACGATAAAGAAACAGCCGTGACTAAATGTACACGGCTGTAAAAATATATAAGGGAGGCTGCCATGAAAGTCACCATGTTTGCAGCTATAGAGATTGCATCCTACGAAGTCAGTATGAAGATCTATGAGCTGTCACCAAAAACCATGAAAGAAATTACCTGTGTTCGCCACCGCATTGAGCTGGGAAAAGATGCTTATCGTCTGGGAAAGATCAGCAATGAACGCATGGAGGAACTATGCAGTGTATTGTCTGATTTCCGGCGGATCATGGAGACCTATGGGGCGGAACAGTACCGTGCCTGTGCCACTGCGGTGATCCGGGAGTTAGAAAGCAGTTCTTTGATCCTTGATCGGATCTTTGTAAAGACCGGCATCCTGATCGAGGTATTAAGCAACTCTGAATCCAGATTTTTAAGCTATAAGTCCATAGCATCTCAGGAGAAGGATTTTGATAAGATCATTCAGAAAGGTACTGCCATCATTGACGTGGGAGGGGAAAGCATTCAGATTTCCCTCTTCGATAAGGATACCCTGGTGTCCACCCAGAATATCGGCATCGGTACCAACCGTCTGAAGGAACGCTTAAGCAATGTGTTTGAGCAAAGCAGCCAGTTTGAGAAGGTGGTAGAGGAGATTGCAAATAATGCTTTGAAAACCTACCGCAAGCTCTATCTTAAAGACCGGAAAATTGAAAACATTATCCTCATCGGGGATTACAGCCCCTATATTTCCCGTTATGTCAATGCAGACCAAACGGAAAGCCATGCCATGAGTGCAGAGGAGTATCATGCATTTTATCAGGAAATGCTAAGCAAAAATCCTCAGGAAATGTTAAACACCTTAGGGATACCCGCAGAAAATGAAGCATTGATTCTGACGACCCTGGTGGTGTATCGAAAGCTTATTGAGGAAACGGAAAGTAAGGATATTTGGATGCCGTCCTTAAATCTCTGTGACGGTCTTGCTTATGATTATGCGGAAAAAAATAAGATTTTAAAATCTGCCCATGATTTTGAAAATGATATCGTGGTTGCAGCCAAAAATATGGGAAAGCGTTACCAGAGCAATAAAAACCATGTGAATGTGATGGCATCTTTAGCACTGACGATTTTTGACAAGACAAAATCTATTCATGGAATGGAGAAACGCGACCGGCTGCTTTTGCACATCGCAGTACTGCTTCATGATTGCGGAAAATTTATCAGTATGGCACATTCTGCAGAATGTACCTATAACATTATCATGGCAACAGAAATCATCGGGTTGTCCCATGCAGAGCGGGAGATGGTGGCAAATATTGTGAAATATAATGCTATGGATGTGATTTCCTTTGAAGAGTTTGCAGTTCAAAGCTCCCTAAATCGGGAACAGTACATCAAGGTATGCAAGCTGGCGGCAATTCTTCGAATCTCCAATGCCATGGACAGAAGCCATAAGCAAAAGATTCAGGAGATCCGGGTAAGTATCAAAGATACGACGATGCTTTTAACTGTGGATACCCTGGAGGATATTACATTGGAGCAGGGACTTCTAAGAGAAAAAGCAGAGTTTTTTGAAGATGTATTTGGTATCACACCGGTGCTTCGGCGGAAAAAAACCATGTGACGGAGGACAGTATGGAAAAAACAGAAAAATATAAACCGGAATATTATGAAAACAGGGAGCTTAGCTGGCTGAAATTTAATGAGCGTATTTTGGGCGAAGCCAGAGATAAAGAAAATCTGCTGTTTGAACGACTGAAATTTTTAAGTATCACTGCCTCTAATCTGGATGAGTTTTTCATGGTTCGTGTGGCATCCTTAAAGGACATGGTGCATGCGGATTATACAAAAAAGGATATTGCCGGATTATCGGCAAAGGAGCAGTTGGAGAAGATCAATGTGGTTACCCATGAGATGATTTCCAGACAGTATTCTACTTACAATCGCTCCCTGCTTCCGCAGCTTGCAGAAAACGGGCTGAAGATCATATCCCATCACGAGGACTTAAATGAAGAGCAGAAAAAATTTGTGGATCATTATTTTCAGGAAAATGTGTATCCGGTACTGACGCCTATGGCAGTAGATTCCTCCCGTCCGTTTCCGCTTATTCGCAATAAATCCTTAAATATCGGGGCATTGCTGAAGAAAAAGAATGAAAAAAAGGCAGAGGAAGAGTTTGCAACGGTGCAGGTTCCGGCGGTACTTCCAAGAATCTTACGTCTTCCTGACGACAAAGAGGGAAACCGACAGGTGATTTTGTTAGAGCAGATCATTGAGAGAAATATCAGTGCCCTGTTTTTAAGCTATGATGTGATCTGTGCTTATCCTTACCGTATTATGAGAAATGCGGATCTGACCATTGAGGAGGATGAAGCGGAAGATCTTTTAAAGGAAATTCAAAAGCAGATCAAAAAACGTCAGTGGGGCGAGGCCATCCGTCTGGAAGTAGAGGATGGAATGGATGCATCCCTGTTAAAGATCCTAAAAAAAGAGCTTCATATTAAAAATGATGATATTTATCAGATCGCAGGTCCGCTGGATCTGACTTTCCTCATGAAAATGTATGGAATGGAAGGATTTGATACGCTTCGTGCACCAAAACACATTCCGGCACCGGTTCCGGGTCTTTCCGGGGACTATAACATTTTTGAAGAGATATCCAAAGGTGACATTTTACTTCATCATCCTTACCAGTCCTTTGATCCGGTAGTGAACCTTATCAAAAAGGCGGCAGCAGATCCAAAGGTGCTGGCCATCAAACAGACACTGTACCGCGTCAGTGGAAATTCACCCATCATCGCAGCACTTGCACAGGCAGCGGAAAATGGAAAACAGGTTTCGGTACTGGTAGAATTAAAGGCACGGTTTGATGAGGAAAACAACATTGTCTGGGCAAAAATGCTGGAAAAAGCAGGCTGCCATGTGATCTACGGTCTGGTGGGATTAAAGACCCACAGCAAGATTACCCTGGTGGTTCGTCTGGAGGAGGAAGGTATCCGAAGATATGTCCACTTAGGAACCGGAAACTACAATGATGCCACGGCCAAATTGTATACAGATATCGGTCTTTTGACCTGCTCCCAGAGTATCGGTGAAGATGCAACGGCAGTCTTTAACATGCTTTCCGGTTATTCAGAGCCCTTACACTGGAATAAGCTGTCCCTGGCACCCATCTGGCTTCGGGAAAAATTTTTAGAGCTCATTGGCAGAGAGACAAAAAATGCCCTGGAAGGAAAAGAGGCAAAGATTATTGCCAAGATGAATTCTCTTTGTGATAAGGAGATCATTGATGCCCTGTATGATGCCGCAAAAGCAGGTGTGAATATTGAACTGATCGTGCGAGGCATCTGCTGTCTTCGTACAGGAATTGCCGGTGTCAGTGAAAATATTACGGTGCGCTCCATTGTGGGAGATTTTCTGGAGCACAGCCGTATCTATTATTTCTGGAATGATGGCAAAGAAGAAGTGTACTGCTCCAGTGCAGACTGGATGCCAAGAAACCTTGACAGGCGTGTGGAGATCCTCTTTCCCATCGACCATGATTCTTTAAAAGAAAAGATCATTGGCATATTAAAGGTCATGCTTGCCGATAATGTCAAGGCTCAGCTCATGCAGCAAGACGGCACCTATGAGCGGATCGACCGCAGAGGAAAGCAGCTTCTTTGTGCCCAGCACTATTTTACGAATGAAGCAAAGGAACTGGCAAAGCACAGAGAGGCTCCCGGAAACTCACGAGTGTTCATCCCTGCCGAGCCGCAGTAACTGACGCTTTAATACCTTCCAGTCAAAGGGGATCAATGGATAGAGATAGCGCCTTTGTCCGTCAATGGTATGGTTGGTAAGAAGCGCAAAAATTAAGATGAGGGTTCCCAGCAAAAGTCCCCATATCCCTAATAATCCAGTAAGGATCAACGTGATCATACGAAAGAACTTTAATGCGTAGCCAAGCTCATAGCTTGGCTGCGTGTAGTTTGCGAGGGCAACAAAGGCCATGTAGAGCATTGCTTCCGCATTAAACCATCCGGAGGATACGGCATATTCTCCCAGGGCAAGACCTGCAATGATGCTTAGAGGGGTACTTAACATGCTGGGGGTATTGATGGCAGCAAGTCTCAGACCATCAATGGCGATCTCCAGAATCAGAAACTGGAATAGTAATGGGACATTGGTATATTCTTTTAGAACGATGAAAGAAAGCCAGTCCGGTACCCACTCAGGATACATGGTTAAAAGAAGGAAAACCGGAGTAATGAAAAAGGTGATCGTACTGATGAGTAACCTTGTCAGACGAAGATAGCTTCCTGTCACCGGTGGAAGATAGTAGTCGTCGGCTTCTTCCATAATGCCAAAAAGGCTTGTGGGCAGAATAATGGCAGAAGGGGAGTTGTCCACAAGAATTACCAGACTTCCCTCCATAATGCTGGCAGCGGAGGTGTCAGGACGTTCCGTATATTTATACTTTGGAAAGGGATTGTACCATTTTCGTTCATATAAGCATTCTGCAAGACTTGTCTGATTCATATTCAAAGACTGCGCATTGATATTTGAGATTTTTTCTCTGATATATGCAAGGAGATGCCTGTCCACCTTATCTTCCATATACACAAGCACCACATCTGTGTGGGAATAGCTTCCAACGGAGCAAATTTCCATGGTAAGTCTGGGATCCCGGATCCTTCGACGAATCAATGCTGTATTAAATACCACGGTTTCCACAAATCCATCCTTGGAGCCCCGAAGAACCTTTTCCTTTTCGGGCTGGTCTACACTTCGTGCCGGATAGGTTCGCACATCCATACACAATATGGAATCATAGCCGTCGATTAAAAGTCCGGTCATTCCGGACAAAACGGAAGTGACGGCCTGGTCCATGGAACTAACCACGTCCACTTCTATATATGGTAACTGCCGGGTAGAAAACTCATCCGCATTCTCTGGCATATCCTCCGGCTTGATGGCGATAAAGCCTGTGAGCAGCTTCTGCATGACCTCATCCTTTGTCAGTCCGTCCACAAAGAAAAAGCAGGCATGATGTCCGCCTACCATAGTTTCCTTACTAATCAGGTCAAAGCTTTGGTCTATGCGGAGGGCTTTTTTGAATTCTTTTTTATTTTGCTGGTAATCACTTGAAAATGTCATAAAACCTCCCTATAATAAACACAGAAATATACAATCGTTGGATTGATGAAATATCACACAGGGTATCTTTAGAAAATCCCTGCACAACAGCTGTCGGATAATGATCGTTACACAAAAAGTGTGTGCAAAATCCTGGTAATTATTCGGGCTGGTTGACCGAAAAAACCATGGAGGGAACCTTAAAATGAAGCAAAAAATGATCTTTCTGGATCTGGACGGAACACTTCTGGATGATCAGAAAAATCTACCGAAAGAAAACAGGGAAGCCATGGACTCTGCACTTGCCATGGGACACAAGGTCATTGTCTGCACAGGAAGACCTTTAAGCAGCGCCATCAAATTGCTGCCGGTATTTGGTCTGGACAAGGCGGGATGCTTTTGTATCACCTTTAATGGCGGTCTGATCTATGATGCGGGTGAAAAAAAGCCGATCTATCAGAAGACCCTTCCTTTGGAACAGGTGAAATATGTGTTTGAAAAAGCTTATGAATACGGTGGGATTCACATTCAGACCTATACAGATCAGGGCTTTATCTGTGAACACGACACAAAAGAGAGCCGGTATTATGAAAAAATGACGAAAACAGACCGAAAGGTTGTAGGAGACATTTTCGAGGAACTAAAGGGTCAGGAGCCCTGCAAAATGCTGGCCATCGCCTATGATTTTGACAGAAAACATATCGAAGGCTTCCGGGATTCGGTGATGGATTATGCAAAAGGAAAGATGGATGTATGTTTTTCCTGCTATGAATATCTGGAATTTATGCCGGAGGGTATCAATAAAGGAAATGCCATCCGCTGGATGTCGGAGTATCTTAACATTCCCATGGAACATACCATTGCCGTGGGGGATGCGGAAAATGATATCACCATGATCAGGACGGCGGCAGTTGGAGCAGTGATGAAAAATGCTGCTGATGAGATCAAACAATATGGTAACTATATTACCGAAAAAGATAACAATGAAGGCGGTGTGGCCGAGGTTATAAATAAATTTATGCTGGAAGCATAGAGAATGGAGAAGATTACAATGGCGGAAAAGAAGTATGTAGCTTATGTGGGCACCTATACCCATGGAGAGAGCAAAGGGATTCATATCTATGATCTGGATGTGGAAAATGGCAGAATGACGGAGAGAAAGGTCGTGCCTATCAATAACCCTTCCTACATCAAAAAATCCCATAACGGGAAATACCTGTATTCCATCGCAGATGAGGGGGTACGTTCCTACAGGATCTTACCGGACGGGGATCTGGAAGAGATGAATTCCATGAGTATTCAGGGGATGAGAGGCTGCTATTTATCTACGGATAAGGATGACACCTATCTTTTTGTGGCAGGATGGCACGATGGAAAGGTGACAGTGATGCGCTTAAACCCGGACGGAACCATTGGGGAGATGACCGATGAGATATTCCATAAGGGAATCGGCAGTGTAGCTGAGAGAAACTTTATGCCCCATGTCAACAGCGTGAATCTGACACCGGACGGAAAGTATCTTTGTGCCGTAGATTCCGGCGTGGATCAGGTGAAGATCTACAAATTTGATCATCGTACCGGAAAGATCAAGCTGGTTGATATTTTAAGATGTGAGCTGGAGAGTGCTCCAAGAACCATCAAATTCAGCCGTAACGGAAAATTCTGTTATCTGATCTGCGGTCTGAAAAACTATATCAGTGTATATTCCTACGAGGATGGAGGAAAGTCTCCGAAGTTTGAACTGATTCAGACAGTTCCTACCCTGAATGATTATCATGCAGGCGGAAGCTCTGCCTGTGCACTTCGGTTTTCAAGAGATGACAGCAAGCTTTTAATCACCAATGCAGGAGATAACAGTGTGGGTGTGTTCAATGTTGATAACGAGACGGGAATGCTGGAAAAGATCTGTATCCTTGCCATCAGCGGAGATTATCCAAAGGCAGTGGATTTTTTCCCGGACAATCAGCATATCATGTGCTTTAACCATGAAAGCAATTCCATCACACTCTTTAAGATGGATTATGAAAAAAAGGTATTTACCATGTGTGCAAAGCCAATCGAGATCGAAACACCGAACTGTGTGCTCGTATCCGAGATCGAGGCGTAGGGTTTTGCACCAAACTGTATTTTTTTGAATGCAAAACAGTAAAACTGCCATACATGGCTTGAATTTTGACGTTACCGATTGTATAATAATACCATAAGTCTTTCCATGGGTTTTTATGGAGAGTTGGGAATACAAAGAGAAAGGAGTCGATAATCATGGGATTTATTGACGTAATCAAAGAAAGAGCAAGAGCAGATAAAAAAGTGATCGTTTTACCGGAAACAGAAGACAGAAGAACTTACGAAGCTGCTGCTCAGATTTTGAAAGAAGGAATTGCCGACATTATTTTAGTAGGTAGTGAAGAGGCTGTAAAGAAAGGCGGAGAAGGTCTCGACTTAACAGGCGTGAAAGTTGTTGATCCTGCAACAGATCCGAAAGCTCCTGAATATATCGACAAATTAGTAGAATTAAGAAGCAAAAAAGGTATGACAAAAGAGCAGGCTACAGAGATTCTCATGAACCAGTATTTATACTACGGCGTTATGATGGTTAAAATGGGAGATGCAGACGGTATGGTATCCGGTGCATGTCACTCTACAGCTGATACTTTAAGACCATGCTTACAGATCCTGAAAACCAAACCGGGTACAAAACTTGTATCTGCATTCTTCTTAATGGTTGTTCCGGATTGTGAATATGGTGCAAACGGAACCTTCGTATTTGCAGACAGCGGACTGGAACAGAATCCGGATCCTGAAAAGCTTGCAGCAATTGCATACTCTTCAGCAGAATCCTTCGAATTATTAGTACAGCAGCCGGCAAAAGTTGCTATGCTTTCTCATTCAACCATGGGCAGTGCAAAACATGCAGACGTTGACAAGGTTGTGGAAGCAACACGTATCGTAAAAGAACAGCATCCGGAACTGATGGTTGACGGTGAAATGCAGTTAGATGCAGCAATCGTACCAAGCGTAGGAAAATCCAAAGCTCCAAACAGCCCGGTAGCAGGTGAAGCAAACGTTCTTGTATTCCCTGACCTGGACGCAGGAAATATCGGATATAAATTAGTACAAAGACTCGCAAAAGCAGAAGCTTACGGACCAGTTACACAGGGTATCGCAAAACCTGTCAATGACTTATCCCGTGGATGCTCAGCAGAGGATATCGTAGGGGTAGTAGCAATCACAGCTGTACAGGCTCAGGCTCAGTAGGCTAAATAAAAATAAGGAGAATTATATCATGAATATTTTGGTTATCAACTGCGGAAGCTCATCATTAAAATATCAGCTCATTGATGCAGCAACAGAAAATGTACTGGCAAAAGGTCTTTGCGAACGTATCGGTATTGACGGAAGACTTACATACAGCCCGGCCGGCGGAGAAAAAGAAGTAACAGAAGCTCCGATGCCAACTCATACAGAAGCGATCCAGTTAGTACTGAATGCGCTGACCAATGAAAAAACAGGTGTGATCAAGAGCCTGGATGAAGTAGGTGCAGTTGGACATCGTGTGGTACACGGCGGAGAAAAATTTGCAGGTTCCTGCCTCATTACAGATGAAATGTTAGCAGCAGTTGAAGAATGTAACGATTTAGCTCCATTACACAATCCTGCAAACTTAATCGGTATTGATGCATGTAAAAAATGTATGCCGGGTGTACCGATGGTAGGTGTATTTGATACAGCATTCCATCAGACTATGCCAAAAGAAGCATATATGTATGCACTTCCATATGAATATTATGAAAAATACAAAGTTCGTCGTTACGGCTTCCACGGAACCTCTCACAGCTTTGTATCCAAGAGAACAGCTGAGTTCTTAGGAAAAGATGTAAAAGATATGAAGATTATCGTTTGCCACCTTGGTAACGGTTCTTCCATCAGTGCAGTAAAATATGGTGAATCCATTGATACATCCATGGGATTAACTCCATTGGAAGGTGTACCGATGGGAACACGTTCCGGTGATATTGATCCGGCAATCCTTGAATTCATTGCAAAGAAAGAAAACAAGGATATCTTTGAACTGGTGAAAGTATTAAACAAAGAATCAGGTGTTTATGGTGTTTCCGGCGGACTTTCTTCAGACTTCCGTGATCTGGAAAGTGCAGCAGAAGAAGGAAATGAAAAAGCACAGCTTGCAAGAGATGTATTTACTTACAATGTAGCAAAATATGTTGGTGCTTATGCAGCAGCTATGAATGGTGTGGATGCGATCGCATTTACAGCCGGTGTAGGTGAAAATGATGGTCTTGTTCGTGCAGATGTTATGAAACGTCTTGGCTTCCTTGGAATCGAAATTGATGAAGAAGCAAACAAAAAACGTGGTATTGACAACATCATTTCCACACCGGATTCCAAAGTTACAGTTTGTGTAATTCCTACAAACGAAGAGCTTGCAATTGCAAGAGAAACTTTAGCATTAGTTAAATAATTTGTTTTCACAAAAAGATAAAAGGGGGTACAATCAGTATCCCCTTTTTGAGGTTTTGATATGAAAAAGAAAATGATTGCCGGCGTGTCTGCAGGAGCAGTCCTGCTTCTTGTGGTATTAGGACTGTCTGTAAAGGGCACAAAGGCTCCTGTATATATCAATGAAATTATGACCTCCAATGGCAGTGTCTGTCAGGATGAGGATGGAGATTATTCGGACTGGATCGAGCTCTATAATGCGGGCGAAGAAAAGGTTTCCCTGGAAGGCTTTGGCTTAAGTGACAGGAAAGAACAGCCCGGGCTTTGGAAATTTCCGGACATATCCATGGAACCCCATTCCTATCTTCTCATATTTGCATCAGGAAAAGACAGGGCTAAGGAAGGGCGAGAGCTTCATACAAACTTTAAACTCAGTTCCCGGGGAGAAGAAATCTATTTATCTGATGACAACGGCAGGCTGCTAAGTGAGGTTCAGGTAGAGGAGGGACGTTTTGACCGTTCCTATGGCAGGACAGGTGAGCAGGATGCATATGCCTGGCTTTCTGTGTCAACTCCGGGCGAAAGAAATACAGATCAAAAAGATATTGCGCTTCGAAGCAGTGCCGGGGTAGAGTTTTCCTATCCGGCCGGGTATTATGATGATACCGTATATCTGGAACTATGGTCGGATGAAGCAGAAGGGAAGATCTATTATACTACCGATGGCAGTGTTCCTGATCTGGAGTCTTTTGTGTATTCCGGAGAAGAAATTGTAATCACAGATCGAAGTGGAGAGCCGAATCGCTACACGGACATCTGGTGCACCCCGGTGGATTTTTGGAGAGGGGATGGAAATTCCTATGATCCAGAACCGCAATATAAAGCTACGGTAATCAAGGCAAGAATCTATTTTCCAGAGGAAGACAGCTGGTCCAAAGAGATCTGGACCAATACGTATCTGATCAATGCCGATTATTCCATGCCCATCGCATCTTTAAGTCTGGAGGAAGGCCTTCTTTTTGATGAAGAAAATGGTATTTATGTTCCCGGAAAAACCTATGAAAGCTTTGTAAGCTCCGGGGCAGAGCTGCCTTCGGACCTCAGATTGTGGCAGGGAAACTATTCTGAGGACAAAAAGGTAGCCGGTCATCTGGAATATTTTGAGGATGGATGCAAGGTGACAGACAATGATATCACCCTTCGTATCTGCGGAGCGGCTTCCCGGGGAAATGCCCAGAAATCCTTTGCGCTTTATGCAGGGAACCAGACCTTTTCCTATCCGTTTTTTGGGGAAGAGTATCAAAATATCTATGGAAATCCGTTGGATGAGTTTTCATCTCTCAGATTACGAGGCTTTGGAAATGACTGGAGAAGATCCATGTTCCGGGACGGGCTGTCCCAGGCACTGGTAAGTGACCTAAACCTTGGAACCCAGGGATATCGTCCGTGTATCCTGCTTGTCAATGGGGAATATTTTGGCGTTTATGAGCTCCGTGAAAACAGGGATGAGAGCTTTTTTGCAGAACATTTTGGAATACAGAAGGGAAATCTTTCCAAAGCAGAGCTTTTCGGGTTAAAGGAAGAGACAGCTGACAGAGCCGGAAAAGATTTTCTGGAGCTGATAGAATTTGTAAAACAAAACGATCTTTCTATGGAGGAAAACTATCGGTGGGTTGAAGAACAGCTGGATGTTCAAAGCTTTATAGATTATGTTCTGACAGAACAGTATTTATATAATGTGGACTGGCCGGAGAATAATGCGCTGGCATTTCGAAGCGTTCAAAAGAGGACCGGGTCTGAATTTGAAGACGGGAGATGGAGATTTGTCCTCTATGATCTTGACTATGCGATCAATTATCCCGAAGAGAATAATTATGCAGTCATTGGCCAGGGAGAATCCTATATTTCCGTGCTGTTAAAAGGTCTGCTTTCCAACGAAGTATTTTTGGATATGTATCAAAACAGATTTGAGGAACTTTTAGAGACACATTTTGAACCATCGAAGGCTTTAGAACTGCTGGAAAGCTTTAAGCAGGAGTTTGAACCGGAAATTGAGGAAACCCTGAAACGCTGGAACGTATACCGGGAGGATGGTACCGTCTTAAAAGAAATCAGACCGGAATACTGGTATGAAAAGATGGAAGACTTAAAACGGTTTTTCATGGAGAGACCGGAGTACGCCAGAGAGTATTTTTATGGATTTTAGATTAAGTTACTGGAACGGAGTGAACAGTAACTAAAATTGTTGTTGACAATACCACATATTGTATGTATAATGACTTAGTGCGAAATGGGAGACTATGATGCTAATCGATTTATCAAAACTTTTATCAGGCGATCAGACAGCTATAACGGAACAGGTGATTTTTGAAGCGGATGTTTTTGCTTCTTCGCTGGGAAATTTTCCGGTGGTGAAAAAAGAAACATTTCCTTTAAAAGTTACGAAAGTTGGTGCCGACAGATTCCTGATCGAAGGAGAAACGGCCATGACACTGGAAATTCCATGTGACAGATGCCTGACACCGGTTATGGTGGAAATCCCGCTTGTCATCTCAAAAGAGTATGAAAAGAACCCGGATGATGAGTTTGAAGATGAAAATTTGATAGTCGGATATAATTTGGATGCAGAACAGTTGATATACTGTGAGATATTAGTGAACTGGCCTATGAAGACGTTATGTACAGAGGCCTGCAAGGGCATCTGTAAAAAGTGCGGAACTAATCTCAACCATGGTGAATGCACATGCGATACCGTGGAACTGGATCCTAGAATGGCCAGGATTCGCGACATCTTTAACAATTGTAAGTAATGGGTAGAGGAGGTGCAACCTAATGTCTATTTGTCCAAAAAACAAATCTTCCAAAGGTAGAAGAGATAAAAGAAGAGCAAACTGGAAAATGAGCGTACCAAACCTGGTAAAATGCAACAAATGTGGAGCTTTAATGCTTTCTCACAGAGTATGCAAAGCTTGTGGCTCTTACAACAAAAAAGAAATTATCTCCGCAGAATAATGTGAAGGTATCAGGACTTTTCGGAAAACCGAAGGGTCCTTTTTTATTGACTTCTACATGGAAGTTTAGTATGATACATTGCAGAGAGTGGCAAAATCTATTTGCGTAGCAATTCCACTTTGTAAGGAGGAGAGCAAGTGCAGGATTTAGTGAAAGTTGCAGTTGATGCCATGGGCGGAGACAATGCCCCGCAGTCAACTGTGAAAGGTGCTGTAGATGCCTTGAATAAAAGTCAGGAAATTTTTGTATATCTGGTGGGACAGGAAGAAGTGCTTAAGGCAGAACTGGAACAGTATGATTATCCCAAAGATCGCCTGAAGATCGTACATGCCAGTGAGATTATTGAGATGGCAGAGCCTCCGGTAATGGCAATTCGTAAAAAGAAGGATTCCTCCATCGTTGCAGGTATGAGAATGGTACACGACGGTGAGGCAGATGCATTTGTATCAGCGGGAAGTACAGGAGCGGTTTTAGTAGGCGGTCAGCTGATCGTAGGAAGAGTAAAAGGCGTGGAGAGACCGCCTTTGGCACCGTTGATTCCTACAGAAAAAGGTTTTTCTCTTTTGATCGACTGCGGAGCCAATGTAGATGCCAGACCATCTCATCTGGTGCAATTTGCAAGAATGGGCTCCATTTATATGGAGAACATTATGGGGGTAAAGAATCCTAAGGTGGGTATCGTCAATATCGGTGCAGAAGAAGAAAAGGGAAATGCCCTGGTAAAAGAAACATTTCCGCTGTTAAAAGAATGCAAGGATTTAAACTTTGTGGGAAGTGTTGAGGCACGCGACATTCCAAAAGGAGACGTGGATGTTGTGGTATGTGAAGCCTTTGTTGGTAATGTCATCTTAAAGCTGTATGAAGGCGTTGGCTCCACTTTGGTCAAGGTTATTAAAAAAGGCATGCTTCAGTCACTTCGCGGTAAGATCGGCGGTCTGTTGGTAAAACCATCTCTGAAGGAAACCATGAAGGCTTTTGATACATCCGAAAGAGGCGGTGCGCCGCTGTTAGGGCTTCGGGGACTGGTAGTAAAGACCCACGGAAGCTCCAAATCAAAGGAAATTACAAACTCCATTCTCGAATGCATCGCATTCAAGAAGCAGGAGATCAGTAAAAAGATTGAAGAAAATCTGCAGGCAGCAAAGGCAGAATAGAAAGGAAAATGATTATGGAAGACAATGCAAAAAAAATTATTGAAGTCATCGCTGATGAACTGAGCATGGATGAAAGCGAAATTACATTAGAAAGCACATTTACAGATGATCTGGGAGCAGATTCTTTGGATGTTTGCCAGATCATTATGAGACTGGAAGACATGTACAAAATCTCAATTGATGATGAAGCTGCAATGGATATCAAAACAGTTGGGGATGCAGTGGAGCAGCTTGAAAAAGTAATTAATGTGTAAGAGAAAGCCCGCTGGGGCTTTTTCTTATATATGGAGTGAAGCATACAGCAACAATATGTGAGAGGATGTAACTATTCAGTAGCCACTATCTGGAAGGTACTGAACAGATACGAGATGACTATGAGAAAATTAAATGAATTAGAAAAGAAGATTGGCTACCGCTTCCGTGATTTTTCCAATCTGGAGCATGCCATGAGACACAGTTCTTTTTGCAACGAGCAGAAAATGAACAGGCTTATGAACAATGAACGTCTGGAATTTTTAGGTGATGCAGTCTTAGAGCTTGTGACAAGTGAGTTTTTATTCGCAAAATATCCCAAAATGCCGGAGGGAGAGGCTACCAGAAAACGTGCCAGCATGGTATGTGAGCAGACATTGGCCCTGTGTGCCAAAGAGCTTGATCTTGGAAACTATCTATATCTGGGAAAAGGAGAAGAGCTGACAGGAGGAAGAGAGAGAGCTTCTGTAACCTCTGATGCGCTGGAAGCTTTAATCGGTGCAATTTATTTAGATGGTGGTTTTACTAATGCAAAAGAGTTTATTGAACAGTTTGTGCTAAATGGAATCGAAGAAAAACAGCTCTTTTTTGATAGTAAGACTATATTCCAGGAAATGATGCAGAGCATTACCGCAGAGCCCATTCATTATGAGCTGGTGAAAGAGGACGGGCCGGACCATTGTAAGAGCTTTACGGTAGAGCTTTTTGTAGGTGGAAGAAGTGCCGGAACAGGTACCGGAAGGTCCAAAAAGGCTGCAGAACAGGCTGCTGCCTATGATGCAATCAAAAAACTAAAATGCCAGGAGTAAAAAGAATTGTATTTAAAAAGTATTGAAGTACACGGATTCAAATCCTTTGCCAATAAAATCGTATTTGAATTTCATAATGGAATTACCGGCATTGTAGGACCCAATGGCAGTGGTAAGAGTAATGTTGCTGATGCAGTACGCTGGGTATTGGGTGAGCAGAGAGTGAAACAGCTTCGTGGATCGAACATGCAGGATGTTATCTTTTCGGGAACAGAGAGCAGAAAGCCTCAGGGTTACGCCTTTGTAGCCATTACTCTGGACAATGCGGACAAGCAGCTGCCGGTGGATTATGAAGAGGTGACGGTGGCCAGAAGACTGTACCGTTCGGGAGAGAGTGAATATCTTATCAATGGAACCGTCTGCAGACTGAAGGACGTCCAGGAAATGTTCTATGACACTGGTATCGGTAAGGAAGGGTATTCTATTATCGGACAGGGACAGATCGATAAGATCTTAAGTACCAAGCCGGAGGAAGCAAGAGAACTGTTTGATGAAGCAACAGGAATCGTAAAGTATAAGAAGAGAAAAAAGAATGCGGAGAGAAAGCTGGAAGAAGAAAAGCAGAACTTACTTCGTGTCAATGATATATTAAGTGAGCTGGAAAAACAGCTGGGTCCTTTAAAGAGACAGTCGGAAACTGCCAGAGAATACCTGAAAAAACGGGAGCTTTTAAAAAGCTATGATGTGAATCTTTTCCTGATCGAGATGGATCGCATCAAGCAGCAGCAAAAAGAGCTGGAAGAAAAGACCGTGATCGTTCAGAATGATTTTGAAGATTCCAAAAAAGCTTACGAAAACTGTAAGCTGGAATACGAACATATTGAAAAAGAGATTGAGAGTTTAAACGAGGGAATTGAAGAAAAGAAAACCCTTTTAACAGAAAATGCCCTTTTAAAGAAGCAGTTAGAGGGTCAGATCGCCGTATTAAAGGCACAAAATTCCTCAGCTTTAAATAATGACCATCACCTTCAGAACCGTAAAAGTGCCATCCAAAAGGAGACAGAAACAAAAAATCTCCAGAAGGAAGCACTCTGGAAGGATAAAGAAAAGCTGGAACGCAATCTGTCGGATATGAAAGAGGTCCTTACAGAAGCGGAGGAAAATCTGGAAAGTGTGCAGCAAAGGATTCTGGATCTTACTCACAGCATAGAGTTTTGTAAAAATGAGATCATTCAGCTGTTAAATGAGAAGGCATCGACCAAAGGGAAGATCCAAAGGTATGATACGATGCTTGAGCAGGTAAAGATCCGTAAAGCAGAGGTCAGCTCGAAGATTCTTCGTATGAAAACAGAAGAAAATGAGAATGAAGCAGGTCTTTTGGATGCAAAAGCCATCTATGATGAGGTGGCTTCTCATATTGGAGAGTATCAGGATAGGAAAACGTCTCTGGAACAGGAAATAGAGGGCTATGTGCGGGAATTAAAAGAGTTGAACCGACTTTTGGAGGTTGGACAAAGTGCTTACCATAGAGAGGCTTCCCGTCTGGAATCCTTAAAGAACCTGACGGAGCGTTATGACGGTTATGGAAATGCGATCCGCAGGGTTATGGAGCAGAAAAAAAATCATGCCGGTATTTTAGGCGTTGTGGCAGATCTTTTTAAAGTTGAGAAAAACTATGAGATTGCCATTGAAACTGCGCTGGGCGGAAGTATTCAGAACATTGTAACAGACAATGATCAGACAGCCAAAGCCATGATACAGTATTTAAAGAGCAACAAGCTGGGCCGTGCCACCTTCCTTCCGCTGACATCCATCAGGGGGAATAACATTTTCAATAAGGAAAATGTATTAAAAGAGACAGGTGTCATCGGGGTTGCGCATACACTGGTTAAGACAGAGGAAAAATTCGGTGTTCTTGCAAAATATCTGCTGGGCAGAACTTTGGTGGTTGACCATATTGATCACGCAATCGCCCTGCAAAAGAAATATGACCAGAGTCTTCGAGTCGTAACCTTAGATGGAGAATCTTTAAGTCCGGGTGGTTCCATGACCGGTGGTGCCTTCAAAAATAGCAGTAATCTTTTGGGACGCCGCCGCGAGATTGAAGAGCTGGAAGCAAGTGTTTTGAATCTTCTTAAGGAGATGGAAGATCGAAAGGTGCAGGTGGAGTCTGTCAAGGCAAAACGTACAGCTTGTTACGGTACTTTGGATGAGATCAACGACAGCTTGTCAAAAGAGCTTGTAAAACAAAATACAGCAAAGCTTCAGCTTGATCAGTATGAGCAGAAAAGAGCGGAATTTGAAGGAAATCTTGGAAAGCTTCGCAGCGAATTAACGGAACTGGAAATTCAGCTAAAGGAGATTACTGAGAACAGAAAAGATATTGCGGAAGAACTGAAAGGTTCTGATGTCAGGGAAAAGGCCAACGAAATGAGCATTTCCAGATATCAGGAAGAGCTTTTGGAATGTCAGGAAAAGGAAGCAGGCTGTAAGGAGGAAGTGGAAGAGCTTCACCTGCAGGATGTTTCCTTACGGCAGAAAAAAGAATTCAATCAGGAAAATATCCGGCGTATCGAGGAAGAGCTTTTGCATTTGAAAGAGGAAGAGGAAACCTTAAATGAAACGATCCAAAGCTCTTTGGAGGATGCAAAAGCAAGAGAAGAAGGCATTGTAAATCTTCAAAATCAGATGGACCTGCTGGGAAGTACTGCTTTGGAAACAGAAAAAGAAAAGCAGGAACTGACCGGGAAAAAAGAAGAGCTTTTAAGTAAAAATAAAGACTTCTTTGATAAGAGAGAACATTTGTCAGAGAGAATCGGAGAGCTTGATAAAGAGCTTTACCGACTGGGGACCTTGAAGGAAAAGGCGGAGGAGTCCCTGGAAGCTTCAGTCAACTACATGTGGGAAGAATACGAGCTTAGCCATCATGAAGCATTGCCGATGAAGGATGAAGCTCTGGGTGACAGACAGGAATTAAAACGTAATATCTCAAAGATCAAAGATGAGATCAAACAGCTTGGAAATGTCAATATGAATGCCATTGAGGATTATAAAGAGATTTCAGAGCGTTATGAATTTATGAACCAGCAGAGAAATGATCTGGTGGAAGCAGAGGATATGCTGCTTCATATCATTTCAGAGCTGGATGATGGAATGAAAAAACAGTTCACCGATATGTTTGGCCTGATTCAGGTGGAATTTGACAAGGCGTTTAAGGAACTGTTTGGCGGCGGAAAAGGAACACTGGAGCTGATTGATCCGGAGGATATTTTGGAAACTGGTGTCCGTATCATTTCCCAGCCACCGGGAAAGAAGCTTCAGAATATGATGCAGTTATCCGGTGGAGAAAAAGCATTAACGGCCATCGCACTGCTGTTTGCCATCCAGAATCTGAAGCCATCACCATTCTGTCTGTTAGATGAGATCGAGGCGGCGCTGGATGATTCCAACGTAGGAAGATTTGCAGGTTACTTACATAAATTGACAAAGAATACCCAGTTTATTGTAATCACCCACAGGCGTGGTACCATGGCGGCAGCAGACCGTCTGTATGGTATCACCATGCAGGAAAAGGGTGTATCAACACTGGTGTCTGTAAACCTGATTGAAGATAATTTGGATCAATAATCATAGGAGGGAAAATCATGTCAGAGGAAAAAAGAGGCTTTTTTAAACGACTGGCAGAAGGCTTGTCAAAGACAAGAAACAACATTGTAGCAGGAATCGATTCAGTCTTTCACGGATTTTCTTCTATTGATGACGATTTCTATGATGAAATCGAGGAAATTCTGGTGATGGGTGATATCGGTATCAATGCTACCACAGCCATTATTGAGAATCTGAAACAAAAGGTGAAGGAGCAGCATATTAAGGAGCCGTCCGAGTGTAAAGAGCTTCTGATCAACAGTATCAAAGAGCAGATGCGTGTGGAGGAGACTGCATACCGCTTTGAACATGAAAAGAGTGTTGTGCTGGTCATTGGTGTCAACGGGGTTGGAAAAACTACTTCTGTAGGAAAACTGGCCGGAAAGTTAAAAGACCAGGGCAAGAAAGTCATTCTGGCTGCAGCCGATACCTTCCGTGCGGCAGCAAGTGAGCAGCTTACCGAATGGGCAAACCGTGCAGATGTGGAGATCATCTATGGCGGTGAAGGCGCAGATCCTGCAGCAGTTGTTTATGATGCAGTAGCCGCAGCCAAAGCAAGAAAGGCGGATGTCCTTCTTTGCGATACAGCCGGAAGACTTCATAATAAGAAAAATCTCATGGAAGAGCTTCGTAAGATCAATAAGATCATCGACCGGGAATACCCGGAGGCATTTAAGGAAACACTGATCGTTTTGGACGGAACGACAGGACAAAATGCCTTAGAGCAGGCAAGGCAGTTTAAGGAAGTAGCAGATGTGACCGGTATTATCCTGACAAAGCTTGACGGAACTGCCAAGGGTGGAATTGCAGTAGCGATCCAGTCGGAACTGAATGTGCCGGTAAAATATATCGGCGTAGGAGAAGGAATCGATGATTTGCAGAAATTCGATTCCGATGAATTTGTGAATGCGCTCTTTCACATAGAAGAGTGATTTGTAACTGTTCAAAGGCAAAGTATTTTTGAGACTGGCCCTGATTAGTTACAGGAATATAAATACGAGATGAGGATAAATGAAAATGCTTACACTGGAAAAATTTGAAGAGGCAGCTGAGGTAGTACAAAGAGTTGCCAAAAAAACAAACCTGATCTACAGCAAGAGTCTGTCACAGCAGGTTGGAAACAAGGTTTATTTTAAACCGGAAAATATGCAGCATACGGGAGCCTATAAGCTTCGTGGTGCCTACTACAAGATCAGTACCCTGACTCCGGAGGAGCGGGAAAAGGGATTAATTACCGCATCCGCAGGAAACCATGCACAGGGTGTAGCCTATGCAGCCAAAGCCTACGGATGTAAGGCAGTCATTGTAATGCCTACCACAACACCGCTGATGAAGGTAGAACGCACAAAGAGCTATGGTGCAGAAGTCGTACTGTACGGTGATGTATATGATGAAGCCTGCGAGTATGCATATCAGCTGGCAGCAGAACACGGATATACCTTTATCCATCCCTTCAATGACCTGGCAGTAGCCACAGGTCAGGGAACCATTGCCATGGAGATCATTCAGGAACTTCCATTGGTTGATTACATTCTGGTGCCGGTAGGCGGAGGGGGACTTGCCACAGGGGTATCCACTCTGGCAAAATTGTTAAATCCGAATATTAAAGTCATCGGTGTGGAGCCTGCCGGAGCCAACTGTCTGGAGGAATCCTTACGTGCGGGAGCTGTCATGACATTACCGTTTGTCAGTACCATTGCAGACGGTACTGCTGTGAAAACACCGGGAGATAAGATCTTCCCATATTTACAGAAGAACCTGGACGGTATCATCACCATTGAGGATGATGAGCTGGTGGTAGCCTTCCTGGATATGGTGGAAAATCATAAGATGGTAGTAGAAAATTCCGGACTTCTGACGGTTGCTGCATTAAAGCATCTGGATTTTAAAGGTAAAAAGGTCGTATCAGTATTAAGCGGGGGTAACATGGACATTATTACCATGTCTTCCGTAGTTCGCCACGGACTTGTCCAGAGAGACAGAATCTTTACTGTATCAGTGCTTCTGCCGGATAAGCCTGGTGAACTGGTAAATGTGGCTTCTATCATTGCACAGGAGCGGGGAAATGTCATCCGACTGGATCACAACCAGTTTGTGAGCATCAACAGAAGCTCTGCAGTGGAATTAAAGATTACCATTGAAGCTTTTGGTACAGAACACAAGAATCAGATCGTACAGGCACTGGATGAACGGGGCTACAGACCAAGAGTCATCAGAGTCAACATATAATGAAAAAAATACATGTGTCAAGAAAAAATACTTGACACATGTATTTTGCTGTAGTAAGATACCCAAGGATGCTGAAAAAAGTAGGTGAAATGCATGGACGAAATCTTGAAACAGGCACTTCTCTATGATTTCTATGGAGAGCTGCTGACAGCCCATCAGAAGGAAATATATGTAGAAGTTGTTTTGGATGACTGTTCCCTCAGTGAGGTGGCAGAAGCCCACGGAATCAGCAGACAGGGCGTTCATGATCTGATCAAACGATGTCAGAAAATGTTAGAAGGCTATGAGGAAAAGCTGAAGCTGGTGGAGAAGTTTCTTGCGATCAAGAAAAAAGTTCAGACCATTGAACAGCTGACCGGTGAAGTCTCACAGGAGCCGGACAGACAGTTGCAGGAAATCAAACGCTGTGCAGCGGAAATTTTAGAGGAATTATAACAGATGGCATTTGATAATTTATCAGAAAAATTACAAAACGTATTTAAAGGCTTAAGAAGCAAGGGACGCCTGACAGAAGAGGATGTGAAAGCCTCCTTAAAGGAAGTAAAGCTTGCACTTTTGGAAGCCGATGTTAACTTCAAGGTCGTAAAGCAGTTCATAAAATCCGTTCAGGAGAGGGCTGTAGGCGAAGAAGTATTAAACAGTCTGACACCGGGACAGATGGTGATCAAGATCGTAAATGAGGAAATGGTAAAGCTGATGGGTTCCGAAACTACGGAACTGAAGTTAAAGCCTTCCAATGAAGTTACGGTCCTTATGATGATGGGTCTGCAGGGTGCCGGTAAAACAACTACGGCTGCAAAGCTTGCAGGAAAATTAAAAACCAAAAGCAATAAATGGAAACCGTTACTGGTTGCCTGCGATGTATATCGTCCTGCAGCAATCAAACAGTTACAGGTAAACGGTGAAAAACAGGGTGTGGATGTTTTCTCCATGGGAGACGGACATAACCCGGTAAATATTGCAAAAGCAGCTTATGAGCATGCAAAGAATAAAGGATATAATATTCTGATTCTGGATACCGCAGGCCGTCTGCAGGTAGACGAAGCCATGATGGAGGAACTTCAGAATATTAAAAAAGAACTAAAAGTCGATCAGAGCGTTCTCGTAGTTGACGGTATGACCGGCCAGGAAGCAGTCAATGTGGCTTCCACTTTTGATGAGAAGGTGGGCATTGACGGCGTGATCCTTACCAAGCTGGATGGTGATACAAGGGGCGGTGCGGCACTTTCCGTCCGCAGTGTGACCGGAAAACCAATTCTTTATGTTGGTATGGGAGAAAAGCTCTCAGATCTGGAACAGTTTTATCCGGATCGTATGGCATCCCGTATTCTGGGAATGGGAGATATGCTGACCCTGATCGAAAAAGCGGCAGCAGAAGTAGACCAGGACAAATCCAAACAGATGCTGGACAATATGAAAAAGAACCAGTTTGGATTCGATGATTATCTGGAAAGCATGAACCAGATGAAAAAAATGGGCGGTCTCACCAGTATCTTAAGTATGATGCCCGGTATGGGCGGAGCCCAGATGAAGCAGATTGAAAATGCCATGGACGAAAAGAAAATGGCAAGGATCGAAGCAATCATCCTCTCCATGACTCCTAAGGAGAGAAGAAATCCGGCTATTTTGAATCCTTCCAGAAAGCGAAGAATTGCAAAAGGTGCAGGCGTGGATATCGCTGAAGTAAACAGACTGGTAAAACAGTTTGAGCAAAGCAGAAAGCTCATGAAGCAGATGCCCGGTATGATGGGCGGTAGACGTGGTAAAAGAGGAATGTTTGGAAAACTTCCTTTTTAACATAAATATATCTGGATTTACAGATGTGTTACAAATAAACAAACTATGAAAGAATTTTATGAGGTGAACAAAAATGGCAGTAAAAATCAGATTAAGAAGAATGGGACAGAAGAAAGCTCCTTTTTACAGAATTATCGTAGCAGATTCCAGATCTCCAAGAGATGGTAGATTCATCGAAGAAATCGGAACATACAATCCAAACACAGATCCAAGTACCTTCAATGTAAACGAAGAAGCTGCTAAGAGATGGTTAGCAAATGGCGCTCAGCCAACAGAAGTTGTTGGTAAAATCTTCAAATTAGCTGGTATCGAAAAATAAGCATTGCTTATTGCTTAGATGCATCGATCCCGCTTGGAGGTGGAGATATGAGAGAATTAGTAGAAGTGATTGCGAAAGCACTCGTTGAAAATCCTGATGAGGTAGTTGTTACCGAAACTGAAAAGGAAAGAGTAATCGTGATTGAACTTCATGTGGCTCCATCTGATATGGGAAAAGTTATCGGAAAGTCAGGAAGAATCGCGAAAGCAATCCGTTCAGTCGTAAAAGCAGCATCTTCTAACTATACAAAGAAGGTTGTTGTGGACATTTTAGCGTAAGAAGCCGGGAAGGCTTTTGGAATTTACTAAGGGGCTTTTATAAGCCCCTTAGTCTTATATAAGGAGAACTATGGAACAGTTATTGAGAGTGGGCGTGATCTCCTCGACCCATGGCGTGAGGGGAGAAGTTAAGGTTTATCCTACAACAGATGATGTGAATCGCTTTAAGAAACTGAAAAAAGTTGTTCTTGACACAGGAAGAGAGTATCTTGAGTTGGAAGTTTCCGGAGTGAAATTCTTTAAAAATCAGGTGATCTTAAAGTTCAAGGGCATTGATAATATAAATGATATTGAAAAATACAAAGGAAAAGACCTTTTGGTAAACAGAGAAGATGCTGTAGCTTTGGAAGAAAATGAAAACTATGTGGCAGATCTCATTGATCTTAAGGTAGTGACGGATGAAGGTCAGGTGCTGGGGGTTCTGACAGAAGTCATGGAAACCGGCGCCAATGATGTGTATGTGGTAGAAACAGAGGATGGAAAAGAGCTCCTTCTTCCGGCTATCAGAGACTGCATTCTGGATGTGGATCTGGAGACGGAGGTCATGACCGTGCATATTTTACCGGGTTTATTAGATTAATTGTGACTGTTTGGAAAGGAAATTTCAATGAATTTTTACATTTTAACTTTATTTCCGGAAATGGTCATGGACGGATTAAACACAAGTATTATCGGAAGAGCGGTAAAAAACGGTCTTTTAAGTATTGAGGCCATTAACATCCGTGATTTTGCCCAGAACAAGCATGGGCAGGTGGATGATTATACCTATGGCGGAGGTGCAGGGCTTCTGATGCAGGCAGCCCCCATCTACAGAGCCTATGAATATGTCTGTGAGAAGATCGGAAAAAAGCCAAGGGTCATTTATCTGACTCCCCAGGGAAATGTATTCAACCAGGGATATGCAGAAGAGTTTTCCAAAGAAGAGGATCTGATCTTTCTTTGTGGTCATTATGAGGGAATTGATGAGAGAGTGCTGGAGGAAATTGTAACTGATTATATGTCCATTGGAGATTATGTACTGACCGGCGGAGAGCTTCCCTCCATGGTCATGATCGATGCCATCAGCCGTCTCGTTCCCGGGGTTTTAAATAAGCAGGCATCCCACGAGATAGAGTCTTTTCATGATAATCTGCTGGAATATCCCCAGTACACAAGACCGGAGGAATGGCATGGAAAGAAGGTTCCGGCCGTGTTAATGTCCGGTCATCATGTCAATGTGGAAAAATGGAGAAGAGAACAATCTTTAAAAAGGACCTATGAGAGAAGACCGGATCTTTTAGAGCAGGCAAATCTTACAAAAGAAGATAAAAAATACTTGCAATCACTGAAAAACGGTGATATTATATAATACGTTGTGAGTAGAAGAAAGAGATGGTCCTCTGTTACGAGATCGTTCCGGGAGAAAAGGGACGGGGTTTACAGACTGTAAATCATAGTGAAGTATTAAGAACATCCAAAGATAAGGAGGAAACACACAATGAATAACATTATTAAAAACATCGAAGCAGCTCAGGTAAAAGCTGAAATTCCGGTATTCCATGTAGGTGATACAGTAAAGGTTTACGGAAAGATCAAAGAAGGTAACCGCGAACGTGTTCAGGTTTTCGAAGGCGTTGTATTAAAGAGACAGAATGGCGGAGCCAGAGAAACTTTCACAGTTAGAAAATCATCTAACGGTGTTGGTGTAGAAAAGACCTGGCCATTACATTCTCCAAACGTAGAAAAAATCGAAGTTGTTCGTTACGGTAAAGTAAGACGTGCGAAACTTAACTACTTAAGAGATCGCGTAGGTAAAGCTGCTAAGGTAAAAGAATTAGTAAGATAATGATTGATCTGGGGACAAATGCAGACGCATCTGTCCCCGTTTTCGTTTCAGGACAGACAGTGTCTTAAACTGTTTGAGGAGATAGAATGGCAGGCTTAACATTTCGTAGAAGAAAGAAAAGAATCAATTATCATATCGTAAAGGAAACACTTACCTGGATTGGACAGATGGCACTGGCGTTTGTTATTGCCTGTCTTCTGGTGATTAATTTTGGGGTTGTTACCAGCAATGTAGGTCAGTCTATGGAGCCTACCATGGCCAGCGGTGACAGGATCCTGACCAACCGGTTGATTTACCGGCTGACCAGTCCAAAACGTGGCGATGTGATTGTTTTTCGGCCAAATGGAAATGTAAATTCCCATTATTATATGAAACGTGTAGTAGGATTACCGGGGGAAACGATTCAGGTGATCGACGGATTTATCTATATTAATGGGGAAGTACTTGTAGAAGAAATAAAATTTGATAAAATAAAATATGCCGGAGTGGCAGAAGATAAGATTACCCTGGGAAGTGATGAATACTTTGTGCTGGGAGATAATCGGAATGCCAGTGAAGACAGCAGGAATGCTGAAATCGGAAATATCAGAAAAAAAGACATTGAAGCCAAGGCGTGGTTTAATACGACCTTTGGAGAACATTTCGGAAAATTGAAATAGGAGGAAGAAAGATGCAGATTCAGTGGTACCCGGGTCATATGACGAAAGCAAAGCGTATGATGCAGGAAAATATAAAATTGATCGATCTGGTCATCGAGCTGGTGGATGCCCGTGCACCTTTATCCAGTAAAAATCCTGACATAGATGAGCTTGGAAAGAACAAATTTCGTTTGATCCTTTTAAATAAGGCAGACCTTGCAAGTGAAAAGGGAAATGCCCTGTGGACAAAATATTTTGAAGAAAAGGGATATTTTGTAGTCAAGATCAATTCCAGAAGCGGAGCGGGGATGAAACAGATCTCTGCCACCATTATGGAAGCCTGTAAGGAAAAGATTGAGCGTGACAGGAAGAGGGGAATTTTAAACCGTCCGATCCGTGCCATGGTCGTAGGAATTCCTAACGTGGGTAAATCTACATTTATCAACAGCTTTGCCGGCAGAGCAGCCGCAAAAACCGGTAACAAACCGGGGGTTACCAAGGGAGCACAGTGGATCCGCCTCAATAAACAGGTGGAGCTTTTAGATACTCCGGGTATTTTATGGCCCAAGTTTGAAGACCCTGCAGTGGGTGTAAAACTGGCTATGTTAGGTTCTGTCAATGATGAAATCTTAAATATTGATGAGTTGAGTATAGAACTTATCAAACTTCTGGAAGAATATTTCCCGGGAGTGATTTGTGAGCGTTATCAGATTGAAAAACAGGAGGAGCCTCCCATGGTTCTGGAAGAAATCGCTAGAGTCCGTTCCTGTCTTTTGAAAGGAAATGAGCTTGATATTTCCAAAGCGGCAAATATCCTCATCGATGATTTCAGGAGCGGAAGGCTTGGCAGACTGACAGTGGAATTCCCGCCGGCAGAGGAAGATATTTAGGAGATAATTTATGATGTTTAAGAAAAATAAAAATACAGAAGAACTTATGGACCTGGAAGACGAAATGGAAGTGCTCATCGACCTGGATGAGTTGGACGACGATCTGTCCCAGCTGGATGAAATCAAGCTGGATAAAAAGAAAGCGGAGGAAAAAGAGTTCTCCTGGAAAAGAGAGATCATCAGCACTGTGCTGTATTTAATGCTGGTCGTTTCCCTGACCTTTCTTTTCGTACATTTTGTAGCCCAGAGAACCCATGTCAATGGAGCATCTATGCGCCCGACACTGTCAGATGGAGATAATCTGATCGTGGATAAATTAAGTTATCGTTTTTCGGATCCGGAACGATTTGATATCATTGTATTTCCCTATCAGTATCAGGAAGATACCTATTATATCAAGCGAATCATTGGGATGCCGGGAGAAACCGTGCAGGTGATTGACGGCATGATCTACATCAATGGGGAGCTTTTAGAAGAAAACTATGGCAGTGAAGTCATGCTGTATGCGGGGGCTGCATCAGAACCGTTAGAGCTTGGAGCAGATGAGTATTTTGTGCTGGGAGATAACCGCAATAACAGCTCAGACAGCCGCGATCCCAGTGTGGGAAATATCAGAAGAGACCAGATCATCGGAAAAGCATTTGTAAGGATCTGGCCACTGAATACGATCGGAATTTTAGAACATCAGTAGGATATTGATATGACAAAAAAAGAGGAACAGGAATTAAAAAAACAGGCAAAGCTTGAAAAAGAGCGTGCACGTATTGAGACATTAAAGGTCTATGAAAGGGAATATGAAAGCCATGGCTGGGTCTGTGGTATTGACGAGGTGGGCAGAGGTCCTCTTTGCGGTCCTGTTGTTGCAGCTGCCGTGATTTTGCCTAAGGACTGCCAGATCCTGTATTTGAATGATTCCAAAAAACTTTCTGAAAAAAAGAGAGAAGAATTATATGATGTGATCATGGCAGAGGCTGTGGCAGTGGGCATTGGTATGGCAAGCCCGGAAAGAATTGACGAGATCAACATTTTACAGGCAACCTATGAAGCAATGCGTCAGGCCATTGGTTCCCTGAAGGTGAAACCGGCCGTGCTTTTAAACGATGCGGTTACCATTCCAGAGGTGGAAATTCCTCAGATTCCGATTATTAAAGGGGATGCAAAGAGCGTGTCTATCGCAGCAGCAAGTATTATTGCAAAAGTGACAAGAGACCGGATGATGGTAGAATATGACCGTATTTACCCGGGGTATGATCTGGCATCCAACAAAGGCTATGGGACGAAAGTACATATGGAAGCATTAAAAACCATAGGACCTTGCGAGATTCATAGAAGAAGCTTTATTAAAAATATCTGTGGTTAAAAGCATATGAGTGGGGGTGAAGATGTTTCACCCCTATTGTGTTATGATGGTCCAAACAAAAAAGAAGGAGTCTGCATGCAAAATAACAGAAAAGTGGGGGAAGCACAGGAGACTCGAACAATTATAGAATTAGAAAGAAATGGATACAGAATTTTGCAGAGGAATTTTCGATGCAGGATTGGAGAAATCGATATCATAGCGCTGCATAAGGGGTGTCTGGTGTTTATCGAAGTAAAATATCGAAAAACAGCGAAATCCGGCTATGCTGCGGAGGCAGTTACCAGAAAAAAACAGCAGGTCATCTGCCGTGTGGCGGACTGGTATATCAGCAGTCACTATAGGAAAATTCCGTGCTGCAGATTTGATGTGGTGGCCTTAGACGGGGATACTGTGAGCATTTTTGAAAATGCATTTGAATATATTCCGGGAGGGAACAGAAGATGATAGAAGCAATGAAGGAAATGAACTGGAATGTAAAAGACAAAGAAAGTACTCTTACATTAAAGGAATTATATGAGGTTCCATTTTTTACTTTTGAGCATCTGGAAAAGACAGGGTTGGTGATCCATGGATTTTCTACGAGAATGGGTGGTGTAAGCACCGGTGACTGTGCCACCATGAATTTAAGCTTTGAACGGGGAGATTTGGAGGAGTCTGTACGCACGAATTATGAACTGCTGGGTGCTGCCGTTGGTTTTTCTACGGATTCTCTTGTGTTTTCAAAACAGACCCATACGACGAATGTCAGGGTTGTGACAAAAGAGGACCGGGGCAAAGGCTTCCTCAGGGAGAGAGATTACACGGATGTGGATGGCCTTGTCACCAATGTGCCGGGACTTACCCTGGCAACCTTTTATGCAGACTGTGTTCCGTTGTTCTTTGTGGATCCGGTCCATAAAGCCATCGGACTTTCCCATTCCGGATGGAAGGGTACTGTGGGAAAAATAGGAAAAGCAACAGTAGAAAAAATGACGGAACAATACGGGACAGACCCGAAGGATGTATTGGCGGCTATCGGACCTTCTATTTGCCGGTCCTGCTATGAAGTCAGTGAGGACGTGATCGAAAAGTTCCGGGAAGCCTTTGAAAATAAGTATTGGAATGAGCTTTTTTACGGGAAAGAAAACGGAAAGTACCAGTTGGATCTCTGGCGTGCCAATGAGCTGATCTTTGAAGAAGCTGGAATTTTGAGAGAACATTATTCCACAACCAATGTGTGCACCTGCTGCAATCCAAAGTATCTGTTCTCTCACAGAGCATCCAAAGGTAAACGGGGAAATCTGGGGGCATTTTTACAGATGAAATAATTAGAAAAAATCAGGGAATGCTTGCGTACATTCCCTAAATTTGTGGTTATTCTCCAGATTGATTCATGAAATGATTTTTGATAGCCAGGAAGGTTTCTTCGCTGATGACATGTTCGATCAGGCAGGCATCCTGCGTGGCAGTATTTTCTGAAACACCAAGCATCATAAACATTTTTGTGAGAATGGTATGACGTTCATAAATGGCGGTTGCCTGGGCAAGTCCGGCTTCTGTCAATGTGATAAATCCGGCATCACTGACAGTAATCAGTTCTTTTTCGCGTAAATGTTTCATAGCTACACTGACACTTGGCTTCTTGAAATTTAATTCAGTTGCAATATCTACGGAACGGACTACCGGAAGTTTCTTGCTTAAAATGTAGATGGTCTCCAAATAATTTTCGGCAGACTCGTTTCTTTTCATGTTGTTTCCCCCCTGCTCATTTTATATTATTTTGTACCTGAAGGGTACGAAACGGATACAAGTTATGGAAAAATCATACCATATATTTACTGAAAATAAAAGAAGTATCTGTCCGGGAAGAAGAAATCTGTAAAGTTTAACGCAAAGGGCTGTTAAGATACAGCAATTTCAAGTATAATAGATAAAAATAGTATTACAAAGGGGGCGGACCTATGAAACTGAAATTTTTAGGAGCTGCACATGAGGTAACCGGGTCTTGTACGTTGTTAGAGACCGGCGGTCATAAGATTCTTGTGGACTGTGGAATGGAACAGGGGATAGATATCTATGAAAACTGTGAAATCCCGGTATTGCCGGCAGACATTGACTGTGTCTTGCTGACTCATGCCCATATTGATCATTCAGGAAAGATCCCTATGCTGGTGGCACAGGGATTTCACGGATCTATTTACTGTACAGGAGCAACCAGAGTTCTCTGTGATATGATGCTGAAGGATTCGGCTCATATTCAGGAATCAGAAGCAGAGTGGAAAAACCGTAAGAGCTTACGTGCCGGTGGTGTGGTGACAGAGCCTCTATACACCTTAAAGGAAGTAGAAAAGACACTGCCGCTGTTTGTGTCCTGTGATTACGAAAAACATTACCAGATCATGGAGGGTGTCAGCATTCGTTTTATTGATGCGGGACATCTTCTTGGATCTGCCAGTATTGAGATCACAGTAACAGAAGGAGATGTGACCAAGGTCATCCTGTTTTCCGGAGATGTGGGAAACATTGACAGGCCTTTGATCAAGGATCCAAAGAAACCGGAACACGCAGATATTGTGATCATTGAATCTACCTACGGGAACAGATATCACGGAAAAAGGGCAGACTATGTGTCACAGCTTACCAGAATGATCCAGGAGACACTGGATCGGGGCGGCAATCTGGTCATTCCTGCCTTTGCAGTGGGCAGAACCCAGGAAATGCTTTATCTGATCCGACATATTAAAGACAACCAGCTGGTTAAGAACCATCCGAATTTCCAGGTATGGGTAGACAGTCCCATGGCTGTGGAGGCTACGGAAATCTATGCGGGAAATGTGCTGGGATATTATGATGATGAAGCCATGGACTACATCCGCAAAGGAATCGATATTTTACATTTCAGCGGTTTACATACGGCAGTCACCTGTGCAGATTCTGTGGCGTTGAATGCAGATAAGACACCAAAGGTTATCATTTCAGCCAGTGGAATGTGTGAAGCAGGACGAATTCGTCACCATTTAAAGCACAATTTATGGAGAAGTGAAAGTACGATGCTTTTTGTAGGCTATCAGTCAGTGGGAACTCTGGGCAATAAGCTGTTAAACGGCGCTACGAAGGTGAAGCTGTTTGGTGAAGAAATTCAGGTCAATGCTCATATTGAAAAAATGGATGGTATCAGCGGCCACGCAGATCTTGGTATATTACTTGACTGGCTTGGGAACCTTAAGGAAGCACCGGAGAAGGTCTATGTCAATCACGGAGAAGATCTGGTGTGTGATGAATTCGCTAAGACCATTGAAGAACAGCTTGGATTTTCGGCAGTTGCACCATACAATGGGGCGCAGTACGATCTGATCACCGGAGAATGTCTGGAGGAAGGCAATAAGATCCGTATCCATAAAGAAGAAATTTCGGGAAGAAGCAAAGTAGTATCTGCCATCTATGAAAATCTTTTGAGGGCAGGAAGACGTCTTATGGCCATCATTGAAAAGAGCAGCGGATTTGCCAATAAGGATCTGAAGAAAATGACGGCAGAGCTTAACGCCCTTTGTGATAAGTGGGAAAAATAAAATGAGAGGAACAAAAATACGTGTCGGATTTTAATGATGCTTTAGAGGAAAGAAAAGAAAGGGCCATCATTGTTGGGGTGGATCTGGGAACAGACGATGATTTTACAGAATCCATGGAAGAGTTAGAGGCACTGGCACAAGCCTGTAATATGGAAGTTGTCTGTGCTGTGACCCAGAAGATGCCGGCCCTTCATCATTCTCTTTATATCGGGACCGGTAAGGTAGCAGAAGTAAGAGACTATGTACAGAAACTGTGGGCAGACGTGGTGATCTTTGGGGATACACTGACGCCCTCCCAGCTTCGCAATCTTTCCCAGGAACTGGATGTTGCAGTAATGGACAGAACCAACCTGATTTTGGAAATTTTCTCCAAACGGGCAAAAACCAGGGAAGCCAGATTACAGGTAGAAGTTGCTAATTTACAGTATCTTTTGCCGCGTCTGGTGGGAATGCATGAAGCACTCGGCCGTCAGGGCGGGGGCAGCGGTCTTGCCAATAAGGGAGCCGGTGAAAAGAAGCTGGAGCTGGATCGAAGAAAGATTGAGCATCGTCTGGCACAGCTTCGAAGAGAGTTAGAGGAGGTATCCAGGGACCGCCAGACCCAGAGAAAGCAGCGGGCCGGTTCCGGGATTCCCCGTGTGGCCCTGGTGGGTTATACCAATGCAGGAAAATCTACGATGATGAACAGGATGCTTACCTGCTATGGGGGTGACGAAGAAAAAAAGGTCATGGAAAAAGATATGCTGTTTGCCACCCTGGAAACAACTGTCAGAAACATTAAGATCGACAGAAACAGACAGATTCTTTTGTCAGATACGGTAGGATTTATCAATCATTTACCCCATGGTCTGGTAAAAGCATTTCGCTCTACCCTGGAAGAAGCCTGTGAGGCGGATCTGATCCTCAATGTGATCGATGCATCGGACCCTCATCATAAACAGCATCTTAAGGTGACAGAAGATACCTTAAAGGATTTAGGTGCGGCAGATATACCGGTCATCTATGTTTATAACAAGGCGGACCGCTGTATAGAGGGACCTCTTCCGGTGATCCGGGGAGAGGATAAGATCTATCTGTCTGCCAAAACAGGAGATGGTATCCCGGAGCTTATTGATATGATCTTTGAAAAGCTCCATGCAGGATATCTGGATGCAC